>JANOJO010000321.1:0-3445 GCA_031418795.1 Bacteroidota bacterium
CTGAACATGGAGGAACTCGTTGTTTATGCTAAGAAAAAAAATGTCAAGCTGATGTTGTGGACACTTTGCTCCACACTCGATAAACAATTGGACAGCGCATTAAAGCAATTTAATAAATGGGGAGTAGAATCCATCATGACCGATTTTATGGATCGTGACGATCAAAAAATGGTGAACTTTTATCACCGTATAGCAAAGGCTTGTGCTGATCATAAAATATCCATCATGTTTCATGGTGCATTTCCTCCAAAAGGTTTTAACCGCACATGGCCCAATGCCATTACACAGGAAGGAGTGCTGGGATCAGAATGGAATATCTGGAGCGAACTGGCAACACCTGAGCATAATGTGGCATTGGCCTATACAAGAATGCTGGCCGGCCCGATGGATTATGAACCTGGATTATTATTGAACGCACAGAAAGATCAGTTCAGACCCATTGGAAAAAACCCGATGAGCCAGGGAACAAGATGTCATCAACTGGCTATGTTTGTTGTTTATGATAGCCCTCTGCAAATCTTTAGTGGCAACATCAGCCAGGGAATAAAAGAACCGGAGTTTATGAAACTGCTTGGCAGCTTACCAACCACCTGGGATGAAACAAGAATTTTGCAGGGAAAAATTGGAGAGTATATTATTACTGCAAGAAGAAAAGACAATGACTGGTTTATTGCCGGATTGAATAACAGTACGGCCAGAGATATATCACTTTCATTAAATTTTATAAATAAGGGAAAATATAAAATGACAATTTGCAAAGACGGACTGAATGCACACAATTACGGAAGCGATTATGAACTGAGTGAAAAAGAATTTCAACCGGGACAAAATATTTCCATCCACCTGGCGCCCGGCGGAGGATTCTTATTAAAATTTTCCAAATAAATAATCCTGTAAATAAAAAAAACGACCCCCCGAATAGACATAAGCAGTTAATTGTGGGGTCGCTTTTTTTATTTTCACCTTGCCTGCCGCTAAGAATATCTGGCAGACATTCCATCCGATAGATATCGGGACGGATATAAAACCAACTATGATTTCAAGACAACAGGCTTTTTATTTTCGCTGCTTTGGTTTTCCAAGCCATACTTTTTTCCCCTGAATTATTCTTACCAAATACATTATTAATACAAAAATGAAAAAGAACGGCCCTGCAAATCCCAGGATGGCTACCCACTTGGTTCCAAAAAAGCGGCTCATTGGTCGGCGCAGCCTTTCAGAAATTATATACATACTCGGCACCATCATGAGTGTAAGGAAAAATGAAAACATGAGTCCGAAGATGATTGTCCACGATAATGGCCCCCAGAAAACCACACTGTCGCCGCCAAAGAAAATATGCGGCTCCAGGCGCTGGAATAAAGAAATAAAATCAATATTGAAACCCACAGCCAGTGGCAGCAGACCAAGTATGGTAGCTACTGCTGTAAGCAATACAGGAATAATTCTGATTTTTCCGGCTTGTATAGCAGCTGCTCTTGTTTTCATTCCTCTTCCCCGCAGTTCATCGGTAAATTCAATTAACAGGATTCCGTTTTTAATAACAATACCTGCCAGGCCCACGATACCTACCAGCAACATGATGGTGGCAATGGTCATTCCTGTAATGGCATAACCAAGCAATACACCGATTACCGAGAAAAATATTTCTGTAATAACTATAAATGGTTTACTGATTGAGTTGAACTGCAATACAAGTATTAAAAATATCAGGCCTATTGCTATGAAAAATGACAATATTAAAAATTCATTGGTTTCTTTTTCCTGCTCACTTTGCCCGGTTAGTTTCAAGCTGACATCAGCGGGGATATTTGTTTTTGTTTTAAAATCATCAACCTTCAGTTGCAGGTCTGCATTTATTTTAGCCACCAGGGTTGGGTCAAGCACATTACTTTGCAACTGAATGGTGCGTTTTACATTTTTACGTTTTACTCCGCCAGTAGTACTTGTATAGTCAAGCGAGGCTACAGCGCTTACCGGAATGGATTTTACCTGCATGGTATTCATATCCATAAAGGTGATACGCATATTCAGCAGGTCAGTAATATTATTGCGTTGCAAATCAGAATAACGCAGTTGTATTTTATAATCATCTTCTCCTTCTTTCAGTTTGCTTATTTCTTTTCCAAAAACTGCGGTTCTTATTTCCATACCAATTTGCCCGGTACTCAGTCCTTCCATCATCGCTTTTTCTCTATCCACATTAACGGTTATCTCAGGATTGTTCAGGTCCACATCTGCCTGCAGGTTTTCAATTCCAAATACCCGGTTTGTATCCAGGTAATTTAATAACTGCGTTGCTATTTTCGCCAGGCTTTCAAAATTATCACCTGCTACTTCCACATTTACCGGCGGGTCAGTTGGCGGACCACCATCTTCCTGCGCTACTTCCACACTGGTGCCGGGTATGCCTTTCACTTCTTTGCGAATAGAATCCATGAATGGCTTTGTTTTTTTACCATCCCGCAGTTCATATTCTATAAATGAAACCTGTATTCTTCCGAGGTGCGATTGCACACTTCTGTTATTATCTCTTGGATTGCCTGCGCTAACTGCAATATTTGTAATTACACTTTCTACTATACCGCCTGCTTTGCCGGGCATTTCTTTATCCAATACTTTATGCACTCTTTTTTCTAATAAATGAGTGATGCTGTCCGTATATTTCACATCGGTACCCACCGGCATTTTTAAATAAACATAAATAAAATTGGGGTCTCCG
This sequence comes from Bacteroidota bacterium, assembly GCA_031418795.1. Taxonomy (GTDB): domain Bacteria; phylum Bacteroidota; class Bacteroidia; order Chitinophagales; family Chitinophagaceae; genus VBAS01. The sequence goes on from JANOJO010000321.1 coordinate 2,723, forward strand.
CTCGGGAAGAAGGTTTGTTTAGTTCTGCCTATATTATAACTAAACATTAAAGCACCAATTGCTATTACAAATAATAAAAACAACGAAGCAAATACTTTAACCGGCCGCCAGCCTTTCAATACCCATCGCAGCATTTTTTCATAGCTGTTCATCAGTTTGGGTAATGCTTTCTGCTGGAAAGAATGAATCAGTCCATTTAATACATAAGCATTAAAGACCAGAAGAATTGCCATAAGCAAAATAAAATTTGCCAACCCATGCATGCCAGCCAAATGCAACAGCACACCACCAATTAAAAAAACAAGGAACCATTTATTTTTAAATACTGCACTCTTTGGTTTTTCAAATTCTTTTCCTTCCGGCTTCATAAAGCTTACGGCAAATACCGGGTTGAAAATAAATGCAACTATCAGTGATGCTGCCAGCGTAAGGATAAGAATCGTTGGCAGGTAAATCATAAACTTACCAATAAGCCCTTTCCAGAATAGCAACGGAAAGAAAGGCGCAAGTGTAGTGACAGTACCCGCTAATACCGGAATAAAAACTTCACCCGCTGCTGCTTTTGCTGCATGTACTATCGGTACTTTTCCATTATTATAAATACGGTGTGTGTTTTCTATTACCACAATGGCATCGTCAACAATTATTCCCAGGCCAAATAGCAATGCAAAAAGTACAATGAAGTTTAAAGTAACCGATGTGCCGATGATACTATCTGCCAAT
>JANOJO010000322.1:0-28632 GCA_031418795.1 Bacteroidota bacterium
GCATTGGGTACAAGACCGATGTTTATTGAACAGGCAATAGGTAAAGCAATCGAATTTCATGAAATGATTGGCAGCGAAAGAAAAGAGAAGCGATTACACAATTAAAAAAACTACTGGTTTGAAAAAGTAAAAAATATTCCGAAGGTAAAACTGCATACATCATTTCAACCAAAATGGGGCTGTGCCATAGGCAATGTTTCTGTGAATGGAAAAACGCCAGGTGAACTGGATTCATTTTTATTAGATAAATATAAAGTGCATACAGTTGGTATTGAGTGGGAAAATATTAAAAGTGTAAGGGTAACGCCGAATGTATATACAACTACAAAGAATTTAGATGTGCTGGTGGAGGGGATTGCGGCGTTTGCGAAGAGTTAATGTGCAAATATGTATATGGTCACCCTTCCGTAGCATTTGCGTAGGTGGATGCGAATGAAAAAAAATTCTTCAACTTATCTCGCTTTATAATTTTCCACATATCCACAAAATCTTTTCTAATACCGATTCGTTATACTCATTACAATTATATTTGTTGTAATCAAAACCCTTTGAATGAGTATTCCTAAAGGAAAGCTGATTGCCATTGGCGGCGCTGAAGATAAAGGCACTGACCTGGAAACCGGCGAGATACACCGCAGCAATACAAATTTTTTCGAACTCGGCATCCTTCGCCGGGTAGTGGAAGAATCCGGCGGCCCTTCTGCAAGAATAGAAGTCATTACCACCGCCTCTACCATGCCTTATGAAGTGGGAGAAAATTACCTGAATGCTTTTGGAAAAATTGGCTGCATGAATGTGGATGTAATGCATGTCCGTAACAGACAGGATACGTTGAATGAAGAGTTTTTGGAACGGATAAAAGCCTGCGACGCAGTAATGTTTACCGGCGGCAATCAATTAAGATTAAGTGTTACGGATGGCGGCACAGAATTTTTAGCCATTATGAAAGAACGATATCAGAAGGGAAATTTTTTAATAGCAGGCACTTCTGCCGGAGCAATGGCTATGAGCCAGACAATGATTTATGAGGGCAATGCAACAAGGGCACATTTGAAAGGTGAAGTGAAAATGACAACCGGGCTTGGGTTTATCAGTTCAGTGATTATTGATTCACATTTTGAAAAACGCGGCAGGTTTGGAAGATTGGCGCAGGCAATTGCTACAAATCCTTCGTGTATTGGTTTCGGGTTGGGAGAAGATACGGGCATACTGATTACAGAAGGAAATAAATTGGAAGCAATCGGCAGTGGATTGGTAGTGATTATTGACGGGCATGATATTCTTCATTCCAATATTGCCGATATACCGGAAGGAAACCCTATCAGTATTGAAAATATGAAAGTGCATTTTTGCGAGCATGGGAATGGTTATCTTTTAAAAGAAAGAAAATTTTTAATGGAAGCCAGTGATGGCTCGGTTATAAAAAAACAGGTGGATGTGGAGTAAAAGAAGATTAATAGTTTAATAGTTTATGCAGAAGGCATCCCTTCGGAAAAAGTTTAATAGTTAAAAGCATTCTGTGCGGGTGCTTTTTTTATTTAACTTGAACTCAAATTAAATGAAATGAAAAAAACATTACTGCTGTTACCATTAATTATAGCCATAGCATTTGTAAGTCAGAAAAAGAGTAAGGTCATTTTCTTTGGCGACTCCATCACGCAGGCAGGTGTACAAGCAGGTGGATATATTGTAAGAGTTGACAGTATGTGCAAAGCAGAAGGTAAAAGTGATAGTTATGAATTTATTGGCGCCGGCATTGGCGGTAATAAAGTGTATGATTTGTATTTAAGAATGGAAGATGATGTGCTTGCAAAAAATCCTGATGTGGTAATTATTTATATTGGTGTAAATGATGTGTGGCATAAATCAAGTTCCGGCACCGGCACCGATGCCGATAAGTTTGAAAAATTTTACCAGGCAATTATTGATAAATTGAGAACAAGGAATATTAAAGTAGCTCTTTGCACACCGGCGGCAATAGGGGAGAAGACAGATTTCAGTAATGCACAAGATGGAGATATGAACCACTACAGCAAAATCATCCGCAGCCTCGCAGCAAAAAATATTTTGCCATTAATAGATTTAAGAAAATCTTTTCTTGATTATAATCTGAAAAATAACCCTGACAATAAAGACCGCGGAATTCTTACAACAGACAGGGTTCATCTGAATGCAATTGGCAACCAGTTAGTGGCGGATGAAATGTGGAAGGTGGTGAAGGGGTTATAATAATCCTTTGTCTGATTCCCATTTTCTTGACGGGCGGCCTTCGTTATTTAATATTGTAAAACTTTTTTGTTCTGCCCATTTCAATATTTTCTTTCTTAAAAGCTTTGGGTAAAAATGTTCAGCAATATTTTTATTGGCAGAAATTTTTTTGAATAAACCAATTTCACTCAATACATCGTAACTGGCTGCAGCGCACCTCATACCAAATACAGAATAATCATAAGGTGTCTTTACAGAAAATGAATCGAATAACTTTTGCAATTTGATAAATTGATCTTCATTGACAGACACAATCACCGTTGTCCATTTATCTTTCTCTTTATTTTTGTAAGCAGTTTCGCTTAACTTGTAACCGCCGGTTGGTTTTCTATTTTGTGGGAAAAGCGGGTTATTTCCGGGCCGGAAATCAAGCACTCTTCCGCCGGCTTCTATATTTACATGGCCGCCTTTTAACCCCCCAAATAATTTTGATTCAGATTGTTTAAAACCTTTTGCAGGTTTGGATCCATAGAGGAAATTGATTTTTATTTGAAATTGCAAAGTATCATTTGCATGGCTGATACTAAAGATTAAAAGAAGTATTGAGGTAAATATAAACCGCATTAATACATTATTTCAGAGATGTAAATAGTTCTATTTTACATAAAATAAATCTTTTTTATTTACATGAGGTGTTAAGATTAATTACAGATTACCAAATAATAAGTTTTCTTCCCTTTCTGCACCAAAATATATTTTTCATGCAACAGCAATGAATTGTCAATTGCCAATAGCACATTGTCAACTTTCTTTCTGTTGATACTCACTCCACCACCCTGCACTGTTTTTCTTGCCTCGCCTTTACTGGAAAGAATATTTGTTTCTGCTAAAAAAGAAACCACATCAATACCGGTACTTATTTTTTCTTTTGCAAAATCAATTTTCACAACTCCTTCCATTGCTTCTAAATCTTCAATGCTCAAACTATCTGCCGGGGCATGTTGATGTGAAAACAGTTTTTCTGTCGTTTCAATGGCTTTTTTCAGTTCTTCTTCGCCGTGTACAAATTTTGTTACTTCTTCAGCCAGTCTTTTTTGTAAAATTCTTTTACCTGCATCTTTTTTATGTTCATCAAGAATTGAATTTATTTCCTCTTGATTTAAGAAAGTAAAAATCTTAATCCATTTCTCTGCATCTTCATCACTTGCATTCAGCCAGAATTGATAAAATTGGTAAGGCGTTGTTTTATTTGCATCCAGCCAGATATTTCCGGTTTCTGTTTTGCCAAATTTTGTTCCATCTGCTTTTGTAATAAGCGGGCATGTAAAAGCAAATGCTTCACCACCTGCTTTTTTTCTTATCAATTCTGTTCCCGTTACAATATTACCCCACTGGTCGCTTCCTCCAATTTGCAGTTTTACATTTTTATTTTTATACAGCCAGTAAAAATCATAACCCTGAACTAATTGATAGGAGAATTCAGTAAAACTCATTCCGGTATCTCCCTCAATCCTTTTCTTCACACTTTCTTTTGCCATCATGTAGTTTACCGTAAGATGTTTACCTACATCACGGATAACATCAAGGAATGTAAAATTTTTAAACCAGTCATAATTGTTTACCATTTCAGCACAATTGGTTTTTGAACTATCAAAGTCAAGATACTGCATCAATTGTTTTTTTACACCTTCCTGGTTATGTCTTAACACTTCTTCACTCAACAAATTTCTTTCTTCATTTTTTCCGCTTGGGTCGCCAACCATACCCGTAGCGCCGCCAACCAATGCAATAGGTTTATGTCCTGCTTTTTGCAAATGAACCAATAATAAAATAGGAACAAGGCTGCCAATATGTAAGCTATCTGCAGTTGGATCAAAGCCAATATATGCTGTCGTCATTTCTTTTTTCAACTGTTCTTCGGTGCCCGGCACGATGTCCTGAAGCATGCCTCTCCAACGTAATTCTTCTATCAAATTCATCCTTGAAAATTTTAATGGCAAAAGTAAGGCAAAAAGAAAGCCCTGCTTTATCAGCAATATTTTTCTAAGTAATTCGTTTTCAGAAGCTAGAGTTTTTATTCCTGGTACTATGTATTACGAACCTTAAAACTTATTTTTACAAGCAGCCCAACCCCATGAAAAACAGTCTATTTAAAATGCTTATCTGAAAATAGCAACCATGAGAAAACCACATGTATATCTAACCCTGTTAATTCTATTTGCCACCCTTACCGGTTACCCGCAATTTAGAAAATACTCAAACGAATTTTTGAATATTGGTGCAGGCGCAAGAGGTTTATCTATGGGCAGTGCCCAGGTAGCTTCTGTTTTTGATGGCAGCGCCGGTTATTGGAATCCTGCCGGCTTAGTTGGCGTAAAAGATGTTCCCAACCTGAACCTGATGCACGCAGAATATTTTGCAGGCATTGGCAAATACGATTATGCCAGTGTTGCTTTTCCCACTACAAATAATAAAAGAACATTTGCTGTTACCGGACTTCGCTTTGCTGTGGATGATATTATGAATACACTTTTTTTAGTGGAGCCGGATGGCTCTATTAATTATAATAATATCCAGGCTTTTTCTTCGGCTGATTATGGCTTCATTTTTTCTCTTGCACAAAAATTGAAAGAAACTGAAAAGAAGAAAATTCATTTTGGTGTAAATGCAAAAGTGATTCATCGCAATGTGGGCAAGTTTGCAAAAGCATGGGGCTTTGGTTTGGATGCCGGCATCCAGATTTTTCAAAACAAATGGAAATTTGGAATTGTTGGCCGCGACATTACCACTACATTCAATACATGGGCTTTTTCATTTACAGAAAAAGAAAAGGAAGTACTCTATCTTACCAATAATGAAATTCCGGTTAAGTCAACTGAACTTACTGCGCCCAGGTTGGTGCTGGGTGTGGCGAGAGATTTCAAGTTGAGTAAAAAAGTGAGCTTGCTTGCAGAAGCAAATATTGATCTCACTTTCGATGGGCAGCGAAATACACTCATCAGCGCCGATCCGGTAAGCGCAGATCCTAAACTTGGATTGGAATTTAATATCAACAATATATTTTTTTTAAGAGCCGGCATCAACAATTTTCAAAAAGCATTAGCTGACAGTGATACACTGAATCAAAAGAAAGTATGGATATACCAGCCCAGTGCCGGGGCAGGATTTAAAATTTCGAATGTAACGATAGATTATGCATTTGCAAATCTTGCCAATCAATCCAATCCTTTATTTACCCATGTTTTTTCATTGAAACTGGAAATGATTAATGATAAAAACAAAAAGAAAAAATAGTTCGTACTAATTAATAAACCTATTTCGATGAAACGAATTCTACTTATAATTTTCATACTTAGTGCCGGAATATTTTCACAGGCACAGACTTATAATAATGAGTGGATAGATTACACAAAAACTTATTACAAATTTAAAGTTGGAACTACTGGCCTCTACCGGATTTCAGAAGCATCATTAGCAACGATAGGACTTGGCAGTACACCGGCAGAACAATTTCAACTTTGGAGAAACGGGGAACAAGTATCCATATTTACCTCTACAGCAACCGGGCCATTGGGTGGCGGTGGATTTATTGAATTTTGGGGAGAAAGAAATGATGGTAAACCAGACCGTGAACTTTACAAAGACCCAACTTATCAATTAGCCGATAAACATAGTTTTCAAACTGACACAGCAGCATTTTTTCTTACAGTAAATACAAGTGGCCCCAATCTGAGATTGGTGAATACAGTAAATGATGTTGCGGGAAATAGTTTACCTGCCGAACCATATTTTATGCATACGGAAAGTATGAATTTCAGAAGTTATATAAGTCCCGGTTATTTTATTGATGCTGGTGAGTATGTACATTCATCATCTTACGACCGGGGCGAGAACTGGGTGGGAAATAATATTTATCCTACCTCGGCTTTTAAAAAACCGCACCGTGTATATGTTTACAATAGCGGCCCGGCAGCCACATTCAGAATTAATCTTTCAGGCAATGCAATCAACCAGCGGAGGTACCGTGTAAAAATTAACGCTGATAGTATTTGGGGAAACCAATTAGACTATCTTAACTATGAAAGAGCAGTGGTTACAAATATTCCATTAACCGTATTAAATACTGACTCAGCAAAAATTGAAATTTCAAACCAAAGTTCATACCAGTTTGACAGGATGGTAGTATCAAAATACGAACTTGCATATCCGCGGGTATTCAATTTTGGCGGAGAGAGTAATTTTGAATTTGAATTACCGGCCAATGCTTCAGGAAACTATCTTGAGATCGGCAATTTCAATTATGGCAGTACAGCCCCGGTATTGTTTGATATTACAAATGGAAAAAGATATGTGGGTGATATTTCTAATCCTCTCTTTGTAAAATTTGCTTTACAACCTTCCTCTGTGGACCGCAAGCTGATTTTAATAAGCCTTACTGCATCAAATATAAAAGCGGCAGGCACATTTACCACACGCAACTTTATAAATTTTGCAGCGGCAGCTAACCAGGGAGATTACCTCATAATCACACATCCTGTATTAAATGTTATTTCAGGAAGTTCAAACCCAATTCAGGATTATAAAAATTACAGATCAACTACAGCAGGCGGGGGTTTTGCAGCAAAAGTGTACGAAATAGATGAGCTGGTGGATCAGTTTGCATTTGGAATAAAAAAACATCCTTCGTCAATCAGAAATTTTTTGCGTTGGTCAAGAGCAACCTATTCCGTAGCGCCAAAATTTGTTTTTCTAATCGGGCATGGGGTAGTGTATGATCAATACCGGTATTATGAATCACACCCGGATATGGAAAAACTGAATCTTATTCCCACATTTGGTATGCCTGCTTCTGATATTTTATTGAGTGCCGAAATTGGCGGACAAATTCCATTGACTCCGATTGGCAGGTTATCTGTAATTAACGGAACTGAAGTGGCAAACTATCTTGTAAAAGTGCAGCAGTATGATAATGCACAACAAATTCAGTCGCCATTAATAAAAGATAAAGGATGGATGAAAAATGTGGTTCATGCTATTGGTGGAAACGAACCCAACCTGATTGCTCAACTGACCGGGTATTATAATAAATATGATCAGATAATCAGGGATACTCTGTATGGCGCTAAAATCACCACTTTCAAAAAAACATCGGCTGAAACTGTTCAGCAATTTGCCGGCCAGCAATTAGAAAATTTATTTGCTGAAGGCATCAGCCAGATAACTTATTTCGGGCATTCATCTACAACGGTACTTGACTTTAATTTAGATAACCCTGAACAATACAGTAACCAGGGCAAATATCCAATCTTCATTGCCATGGGCTGCCAGGCGGGAAATTTTTTCAATTTTAGTCCTGCCCGGTTTTTTGTAAAAGAAACACTCTCTGAAAAACTTGTATTAACTCCTGAAAGAGGCAGCATAGTATTTCTTGCCAGTTCGCATTTTGGAATTCCCCATTATCTCGATATCTATAATACAAAAACATATATTGGTGAATCCCGCACACATTATGGCAAATCCTTTGGAGAAATTCTGAAAGAATCAGTCATTCAGACTTTTAATCAAACCTCACAAAGTGATTTTTATGCCCGGTTTCATACAGAACAAAATACATTGCACGGCGATCCGGCTATTAAGCCAAACTACCACCTGAAACCTGATTATGTAATTGAAGATCCTTTAGTGAAAGTTTCTCCTAATTTCATCTCTATCGCTGATACCAGTTTTAAAGTGGATGCAAAATTTTTAAATATAGGCAAAACCATCAACCAGAATATTGCGGTGGAAGTAAAACGTCAATACCCCGCTGGAAATATTGTTACTGTATTTAAAGATACAATCCCCGGTATCCGTTACCAGGATTCTTTAACCATTACCTTGCCCATTAACCCAATTACGGATAAAGGACTTAATAAAATAATTGTAAGCTTAGATGTGGACAATGCAGTTGACGAACTGTATGAGACCAATAACAGTGTAACAAAAGATGTTTTCATTTTTGAAGACGATATCAGACCGGTTTATCCATTGAATTTTGCAATAATTAATAAGCAAAACATAAAACTTCAGGCTTCCACAGCAAACCCGCTGAGTCCTTCAAAGCAATACAAGATGGAGTTTGATACCACTGAATTATTTAATTCTCCTTTTAAGCGTACACAGTCAATTACATCTATCGGCGGGGTTATTGAATTTACACCCGGTATCACCTTTGTTGACAGCACTGTTTATTATTGGAGGGTGTCGCCACTTGATAACCTGGGCAATCCTGCAAAATGGAATGATGCATCATTTGTTTATCTATCCAATAGTGATCCTGGTTTTAACCAATCACATTTTTACCAGCATACAAAATCATTTGGGCAAAGAATCCGGATTGATTCGAACAGCCGTGCATGGGTGTATAAGCCGGTAATCAATAATTTGTTTATCCGCTCGTCTATCTATCCTACAGGCGGTACTTACAATACGGATTATAATGTAACTGTAAACGGAGAAATTTTGCATAATGGAGGTTGTAATTACGATGAACTTATAATAAATGTTTATGATCCCAAGTCTTTTGCCCCAATGCAGAATGATTATTCCGCAAATAACGGTTTCGGTCTTTATGAAAGTATAGTTTCTGAGTGCGGTCCTTTAAGAACAAAAAATTTCCAGTATTTATTAAGCGACACTGGTTGGAGAAGAAAGGCCATGAATTTTCTGGAAAATGTTGTACCCAATGGCGCTTATGTTTTAATTCGCAGCAATACATATCCCTACGCTGGTGTAAATACATATTCACATGTTTGGCGCGGTGATACTGCTTATTTTGGATCCGGCGTTTCTTTATACCACACATTAAAAAACCAGGGCTTTAGTACAATCGATAATTACGATACCAACCGTGCTTTTGTATTTATTTATAAAAAGAATGCACAAAATGTCTTTACACCGCAGGCTGAGTTTACGCCAAATATCTACGATAGAATTGTAATGAGTGTTAACTGCCCCACACCTGATACAGTTGGTTATATCCATTCGCCTGTATTTGGTGCCGCAAAACAATGGAAGCAGCTAATATGGAGAGGAGGTACTACAGATCAAATACCCGGCGATGCGCCAACCGTAGATGTAATTGGAATTAATAATACCGGTGTCGAAATTACACTTCTAAGCAACCTTACTGTAAGCCAGCAGGATTATGATATTTCCACCATCAGTGCAGTTCAATATCCATTCTTAAAATTAAGAATGAGAAATATTGATTCTATAAACCTTACACCATACCAACTTAAATACTGGAGGCTGACTTATGTGCCGGTACCTGAGGGTGCATTGGCTCCTAATGTATTTTTTCAAATGAAAGATACATTTGACCTTGGTGAACCATTAGAATTTAAAATTGCATTTAAAGATATAAGTGAAGCAAATTTTGACAGTTTGAAAGTAAAAATGTTATTGACGAATGCAAGCAATGTAACCAGGCCATTGCAATTATCAAAACTAAGACCATTACTTGCCGGAGACACTTTGCATATACGCTATCCATTTTCAACAGACAGCCTGCTTGGTCAAAATAGTTTGTACTTAGATGTAAATCCTGATAATGATCAGCCTGAACAATTCCACTTCAACAACTTTATGTATAAAAACTTTTTTGTAAGAGGCGATAAAACAAATCCACTTCTGGATGTAACCTTTGATGGAGTACATATATTGAACCGGGATATTGTTTCATCCAAACCGCATATTGTTGTAAAATTAAAAGATGAAAGTAAGTGGATGATATTAAATGATACTACCGGCACAAAACTATCAGTAAGATTTCCTGATGGCTCACTGCATCCTTATTATTTCCTGAGCAATGACACACTTAAATTTAATGCAGCTGCTGCGGCTCCAAATCCTGATAATACTGCAACCATTGATATGCTTCCTTATTTTCCGCAGGATGGAGATTATGAACTTATAGTAACTGGTAAAGACAGAAGTGGAAATACAGCAGGCAACCTGGAGTATAAAGTAGGTTTCCAGGTAATCAACAAACCGATGATTTCAAATATGCTGAATTATCCCAATCCGTTTACTTCATCTACAGCATTTGTATTTACTATTACCGGCAGTGAAGTGCCGCAAAATATAAAAATTCAGATATTAACCATTACTGGTAAAATTGTAAGAGAAATTACTAAAGATGAATTAGGGCCATTGCATATCGGCAGAAACATTACAGAATTTAAATGGGATGGATCTGATCAGTATGGCCAGAAAGTTGCCAATGGCATTTACCTCTACCGTGTAGTTACCAATCTCAATGGCCGTTCATTAGATAAGTATAAAGCTGACGAAGATGAAACGGATAAGTATTTTAATAAAGGGTACGGCAAAATGTACCTGATGAGATAAAAGAAAAAAATTCCAAAATTATAAATCCCAAATTCCATGTCCTCCGGCTTAACCGGGGGACTTTTTGTTTCCATCTTCGTAAAGAATTAAAATTTGGTGTAAGTACATTTGCCGCTTAGTTGGAATTTGGAATTTGTTATTTGGAATTTTAATAAACACTATGGCCAAAATCGGTATCAATATAGCAACCGGAAGTATTCAACAGCAGGAAATGATTGTGGGTATTGATCTCGGCACCACAAACAGCCTGGTTGCAATCATTCATCCAGAAAGCAAAAAACCAGTAGTATTAAAAGAGCATGATGGCCTCGCATTAGTACCTTCTATTATTCATTTTGATGAGGCAGGAAATATTTCGGTTGGTGAGGATGCTAAACAATTTCTGATTACCGAACCACAACGAACAATTTTTTCTGTAAAAAGACTTTTGGGAAAAGCGTATAACGATTTAAAAGAAAAAGCTTCATTTTTTACCTACAAAGTAATTGATGATAATACAGAAAGCATGGTGAAGATTCAGGTGGGCGATAAATTTTATTCTCCTGTAGAGCTATCCTCGTACATTTTGAAAGAATTAAAAACAAGGGCGGAACATATTTTAAAAACTCCCGTAACAAAAGCGGTAATAACAGTGCCTGCTTATTTTAATGATGCACAAAGGCAGGCAACAAGAGATGCCGGTAAACTTGCAGGACTTGATGTACTGAGAATAGTGAATGAGCCAACGGCTGCCAGCCTTGCTTATGGACTGGGCATGAAGAATGATGAGAGTAGAACTGTAGCAGTTTACGATCTTGGCGGCGGTACTTTTGATATTTCGGTATTACGAATCAGCAACGGAATTTTTGATGTGCTTTCCACAAACGGCGACACTTACCTTGGCGGCGATGATATTGATCTTCTCATTGTAAAGTATTGGTTGCAGCAAACAGGAATAACGGAAGAAGAATTGTCCCTGCATAAAAACCTTGCGCAGGAATTCCGGCTCAAAGCTGAGGAAGCAAAAAAATATTTATCAACTAACGAAGTTTTTAAAAGTAAAATAGCAGGTACTGATGTGGAATTGAAAAAAGAAGAGTTTGAAAAATTAATTGAACCGTTACTTGAGAAAACTATGCAGTGTTGCAAGAATGCTCTGACAGATGCAAATCTTTCTATCAATGAAATTGAAGAAATAATAATGGTGGGTGGTTCTACAAGGATTCCTTTAGTAAAACAAAAACTGAGTGATTTTTTTCAGAGAAACGTTCATGATGATCTGAATCCGGATGAAGTAGTAGCTCTTGGCGCTTCCATTCAGGCAGATATTCTTGCAGGCAATAACAAAGATTTTTTGCTGCTTGATATTACACCGCTTTCTCTCGGCATTGAAACAATGGGCGGATTGATGGATGTATTGATTCCCAGAAATTCAAAAATTCCTTCCAAAGCATCCAGGCAATACACGACACAAAAAGACGGACAAAGCGGCATCAGGATTTCTGTTTACCAGGGCGAAAGAGATTTGGTAAGAGATAATCGTAAGCTGGCTGAATTTAATTTAACCGGCATACCAGCCATGCCTGCTGGATTGCCAAAAGTGGAAGTTTCTTTTTTAATAAATGCAGATGGCATATTAAATGTAATGGCAAAAGAATTGCGCAGCGGTGTTGAGCAAAGTATTGAAGTAAAACCTCAATATGGATTAACAGATGCAGAAGTGGAGAAAATGCTGATGGATTCCATTACACATGCACAGCAGGATATTAAAATACGGGCTTTGGTGGAAGCAAAAACAGAAGCGCAGCAATTGATTGATACAACTGAAAAATTTTTACTGAAAAATAATTCGTTCTTAACGGATGAAGAAGTTGCTAATACAAATAAAGCAATTGAAGATTTGAAATCATTTTTGAATTCAGAAAACAAAGACATGATTCAGCAAAAAACAGAAAGTCTGAATGAAATTTCCCGGCCGTATGCAGAGCGGGTTTTAGATGAAGCCATTTCAAAAACTATGAAGGGAAAACTTATTTAAGTTTTTTTCTTTTCAGGAACAAAGAGAAGATGTAAATAATAAATAAACCCCAGGCAAACAAGTGAACATAAAAAGCCATCAGCACATTATTATCTCTGAACTGAAGTTTAACTGTGCTTTTACCGCTATCAAGTTTTATTCCCATCAAACTCATGTTACATAAATAAAGATTTTCTTTTTTCCCGTTAATAAACAATTCCCAATTGGGATAATAATTCTGGATTAGGCAATAGAAACCAGGTGAGGCAGCATTTATTTCAAACTCCCATTCAATTGGTGAATATTTCAAAACATTGGTTTTGTAAACGGAATCTTTTCTTGCATTGTTGATTGCAGAGATTAATGATGAGTCTTCTGTCAGCACAAATTTTTTATTTGCAGGCAACGAAGCATTTTCTTTATAAGTAAAAGCCGTATCGGCTTTGTATAAAAGCGGAAAATTGAAAAGGATGTTTGACAAATCTTTTATAGCCATAAATTTTTCATGGGCAATCAGCGGGCCCGGCGTTACAAACTCAAATTGATAACCATTTTTTTTATTGTACATATTTACAGGGCCTGTTTTAGCAAAAAGTTTTTCATCAGCATGGCTGTTGATGTTGATAGTAGAATTTAAGCCGGGTAACGTGAATCCATTTTGTTTATTGGAATTTATTTCAGTTTGCAATGATGAAACAGTTTGAGAACTTATTACAGTAATTGGCTGTATCAGCATTGTATGGACTAAGCTGTTAAGAATTGCTGCAACAGCAACAACTTTTATGTTTTGCTTTTTATTAAATACTGGTATATAATAAACATAAATGCCAACTGAATAATAAGTTCAGGAAACAGCCAGTTGGTAACTGAAGTATGTTCAAGCCAGTTTTTTATTGAAACTGTATTGTATGATCTTGGTAATATGTAAGCCAGGTTTGAAGTACTGTTATTAATAATTACAATTGAAGAAAGTATTAGCAACAAAACAACCGCTCCAAAAACAATCTTTCTTTTACCAATACTGATTTTATTTTCAACTAAGTTTTGAAATGCAAATGCGGCTAAAATTATTCCACTGAAAATACTCAGGAACCTGAACAGCGACGGATGACGAAAACTATCCATGCCGGGAAGAAGATAATAAGTGACGAATCTGAGTCCGCCATATTTTCCCAAACTCAATAGCAGGGAAATGATAAAAATCCATTTTAAAAATTTAAGTAAGCTGTTTTTTGTTTTTGTAAAAAAGGAAATGAGTATTAAAACAATTGTAATTAAACCCATGTACGAATTTCTGCCCAGTATATCTGTTTCTGAAACAGGAAGCTTCCAGCCGGTTAATGGAAAGAAATAAGTAACAAGGCAGAGTGGGTGCATGGAGTTTGTCATGGCCAAATCAAGACTTACTCCGGTTCCTCTTGTTATAAAATTCAATCCTGATAAATAAGCAAGTATTGCAGGAAGTGATAATAAAGTAAAAGCAATGATGGAAAAAAACAGAAGTTTGAAAAGCCTGGGTAATTGTTTTTTATTTTTAATAATATGAATAACAAAAAATGAAAACAAAAAATAAGCAATGATGATAAATTCTCCCGGATATCCTGTAACAAATAATAGATAAAGGAAAAAAGAAAAAAGCAATGCAGCGCTTAATGAAAGTTCTTGCAGGGTTTTATAAAAAAATAAAAACACAAATGGAAGAAACGCCATGCCGCAAATCCAGTATGGAAATTGTGCTGAATCGCTGATAAAACCACAAAGCATATAGCTTATGGCAAGCGTTAAATTTACAATTCTGTTTAATTTAAAATGTTTTAAAAGAAAAAACATGCTCACGCCACTGAGGAAAATATAAATCAATAATTCTGCCTGCAGGCTTCGCATGGTATAATTTCCAAATAAAGAAATCAACCATACAAAAGGATTCCAAACTCCCGATTGCATATCTGTATAAAGCGGGTGCCCAAGATTAATAAAAGGAGTCCAGTAAGGAAATTGACCGTGCTGAATCATTTCACTAATCTGATATCGAACAGGAAGAAAATAACGGACTGCGTCATTTTTCAAACTAAAAATACCGGCAGACACCGGCCAGTAACTGATAATGCAACATAGAAGAATAACAAGCAGCGATAATAAAATCTGCCGCCTGGAATATTCCTGTTCATTAGTTGCTATCAGCATGCATCAATATTTTTTAAACAACGTAACTATTTCTTTTATGATACTGAAAATTGAAAACGCAGTTATTTTTGAACCAGCTTTATGTTCCCATTTATCCAAAGGAACTTCAACTACTTTAAAGTTGTTATTTTGTTTTTTAAGCCTCAGCATAATTTCCACATCAGAAAACCATCTTGTATAAAAAGATGGTTCAATGACATGCTGAAGCAATGGAGTTCTGAAAATTTTTGCACTGCATTGTGTATCGTAACACCCGATATTAAAACGTGTATCAATTACAGTGGCAATCATTCTTCCTGCAAGATGCCTGAACAACGAACGATGAATGACTGATCCAAGTTTTTTTAGTCTTGAACCAAAAACAGCATCATAATTGCTGGCCGAAATCAGATGATAAAGTTTTAAAATTTCTTCAAATGGTGCAGACAGGTCTGCATCCATATAAGCGGTAAAGGGGATTTGACTGGTAATTGCTTTTTCCATACCAGCTCGGATAGCATTTCCCTTTCCAATATTTTTTTCAAGTTTTATTGTTTCTACAGATTCCGGATACTTATTTTTTAATTCATCCAAAAAAGCATGGGTTGCGTCTGTACTTCCGTCGTTAACTAATAAAAGCAAAACATCATTATGCTTTTTGCAAAACCTATCAAATGAGTCAATATTTATTCTTTTCTCTTCATTGAAAAAAGGAATAATGAGTGTAAACCGGAAGAATCTATTTTCTTTATTTTGCATTTTTATTTTATATAAAAAGCATAGTTGGTTTTAATAATGATAATTTCTTATAAAGGCGCTATCTGGTTGGGCATTCATTCTGAAACCCTCTTTTAAATTTTCGCTTCTTGGTTCAAGGTATTTATTTTCCTGGCAAATGCAGGGTACTTGTATGCTATAGCATTTTCTCATCCAGTCTTTATTGATTATTTCCGGCAAATAAAAATCTGTTCCTTTTATATTTATTGTCTTATACGGGGGTTTTTCTGAATTTTCTGAATAAAGCAGATAGTTATCGTTTTCAATAAGCAGGGGATATTTTTTATATAGGTAGAAACAGCAAATAGCAATTGCCGGGATTAGTATTGATTTTTGCAAAATCAACGGCAATTTATTTCCTGCATAAAAGCAAACAGGAAAAAAGGCAAGAATTAACAGAACACCATAACCAAACCTCGGAGACGGGGCAGTAAGAAACCAACCTGCAGCCATCAGCAATAATAATAAAAACAAGGTTCTTATTTTTTTATAATTAATGGTAAGACTACTCTTGAAAAAAAATACGAAAAATGAACTGAAGGAAGCTGTAATAATGATTTTATGTTGAAGTAGTATGCCATTAAACCAAGAAGCAATCCAGGGTTTATTCATGAGTTCAGGAATTTTTGTATGATCTAATTCATTGTTATTATAAAAACGATTCAAAACATAAATATACTTTCTCAGATAATCAGTCATCGCTTCAGGAACCTGCCAGTCAGGAGAAGTAATACTCCAAGACAGGGGATAAAGAGGATAACCGGTTATGATGTAATTTTTAATTAACAGGGGAGTTAATATGATCAGCGCTGTCATAAATGAAACTAACCAGTATTTTATATTGGGGTATTTGTACAGATAAAAAAACAGCGGTAATAAAATAAAGATACCTGAAAGTTTAAAGGGTATTACCGCTATGCAAAGAATAATAAATAGTAAAGAAAAAATTCCCTTTATCTCATGAAAAAGGATGGATTCAATCAGGTATGAAATTACAATAATAGTAAGAGCAGTAACTATAAAATCATAGTTTGTGGAATTCGCTGTATCTCTGAACAACTCCCAATCAAACAGGCAGTAGAAAATAATCAGTAAGTAAAACAGGCTTAATATTTTACTGGCGCCATTTAAACGATGATTTTTAATGTGATTTCTCCATTTAAAAAAAAGCCATAAGAAAAACCAAATGACAAGGGTGGTATTGAGATAAGAAAAATTTTCATGACGAAAAAATGGCAGCCTGAATAAACTAATCGTGTTTAACCAGGATGACCCAAGCCCCAGCCTTGGAAAAAGGTTGGCGATGCCGGGTACTGCTCCATGTTCATTATACCAGAGTATTATTTGTGTATGGTAAATATGTGTATCGCTGTTTACCGTTTTTATACTTCCAAGTACTATAAAAATCAGCAGGCAGATACTGATAAAGGAAATTTCAAGAATTGATAATTGTGTTGAAGTATTAATATTGCTAAAAATTGAAACAATTTTTTTTCTTTGAAAAAACAGGAAATAACAAAGCAGTACAGCTGTGCATATCAGCAGCAATTGAAAATTTACCGGAAAAAACAGACATGCCCAGGTTGAAATAATGGAAAGTAATATCAACCCGGAGAAGAACAGGAAAATAAATGTTCCGGGTGTTACTTGCGATAGCAGGAAATCCTGTTTGTTTTTTTTTGCATAAAGTAAAGCCGGCAACCCCCAAAAGAGGCAGAAAACTGAAATCAGGAGGATATGAAAAATTTGCTGTAGCACGATAATAATTTTTTATTCTTTTGTCTCAATTTTCTTTGCTATCGCAATAGCAGATAAACCAAACCGGTGTAAAAAAATTTTATCTAAAATTTTACCCACAGGTACCAGGGTATCAAAAAATTTCATATTACCTGTTGGTGGTGTTTTATACATCATCATTTTTGCATAAAGCCATGCTGGTATTCCCAATGCATTAAAATAAAATGTTTTTTCTATAATAAAATTTTCATTTCTGATCCTGCCGGCTAATTGCTTTGCGGTATATCTTCTGTAGTGGTAAAGCGCCTTGTCCATTGCAGAAAATAAAATTGAATAGGCAGGTACCAGTATAATAAGGATACCGCCATTCTTTAAAAGTGACCTGCAGTTTTGGATAGCAGAAGCTTCGTCCTGAAGATGCTCCAATACATTTAATAAAAAAACCGTATCAAATTTTTCAGTTAGTTCAGAGTAATAATGTTTAAAATTTTCTTTTTGTAAGTCAACGCTGAGTATTTTTTTATTACCCGGCACTTGCTGAAATGCTTTTTGAAGATAAGTGATATAATATGGATCAATATCAGATAATGTAATCGAATAACCATGTTGAATAAAGAATTGTGAAATATTGCCAATACCACTGCCGATTTCAAGTATTTCACCTTTGGTATAAGGCTTAATAGCCTCGTACATCCATTTATTGAATGCATGAGCAATTGACATGCTGTGCAACGCCTCGTGCCCTTTATTTTCCAATGATTTCAAATCCATTTATCTTTTTCTGAACAGGTTATATTTAATAATACAATAAAAAGCACGGAACCCATCACTAATATTTATTTTTTTTCCTTCGGCAAAACTTCTTCCCAGGTATGAGATTCCTACTTCATCAATTTGGATATTTTTTTTATGGCTGAGTTTTGCAATAATCTCCGGGTCAATGCCAAATCTGTTTTCTTCTAATCTGATATTTTTTAAAACATCTGTTTTGTACATTTTATAGCAGGTATGTATATCTGTAAGGCGCTGCCCGGTAAGAAAATTGGAAATAAAAGTATACACCCTGTTTACCCAGGCATGAAGAAAAAAGGGGCCTCGCCGGAGATTATTGCCGCGAAACCGTGAACCAAGCACCACATCAGCATTTCCTTCTTCTATTGGTTTTAGCAGTACGTTGAAATCTTCAGGGTTGTATTCAAGATCCGCATCTTGTATTACAATCAGTTGGCCGGTTACTTCTTTTAAAGCAGTTTTAATACAACTGCCTTTTCCATAATTCATTTCGTGATTAATCAATTTAATGTCTGCCCCGGGATATTTATTTATAAACTGTTCGATTTTTGATTTTGTAGAATCAACTGATCCGTCATTAACAATGATTATTTCTTTTTCCAGTTTATAATCAAGTTTTACTTCAATAACCCGTTTCAGAACATTTTCAACATATTGCTCCTCATTGTAGCATGGAATTAGTATGGTTAATTTTTTATTCAAAAGTGGATATGTGATTTATAATTCAAAAAAATACTTTACTGTTTTTAAAATCAGGATTCAATTTTTATTTTAATGCTGCCAAACTGTTTTTTAAACGAAGAAACCGGGCTTCAAAAAAATAATAACTAAGTGTGCTCAGTAAAATAGCAAGCCCGGTGCAAGCTACAGCGCTGATCATTTGTGCCTGGTATTCGTTTGGTATTTGATTTTCTTTTAACCAGGTTATTAAATTTTCATTTACTAATTTGTACACGGGCCAGTGAATAATGTAAAATCCATACGAGATTTTACCAAAAAACTTTAATGGTGGTATGTTACAAATTCTGGCAGTCCAGCCATTGTTATTAGTTATACATTCATCAACAAGAATAGCAAAAAGAATGGCAAAAGTGGTATATCCAACAAAAGGGTAATAGGGAAAATTAAAATCATGAATCCTGTTTAAAAAATAGAATGAAAAATTTAATGCGGCAATGGCCAATACGATGATGGACATATTTCTGTTGATGAGCGCCGGGTTTATTGTTCGTATTAATGCTAATGCACACCCAATGCAAATTCCATCAATCCTTGTATAAATATATAAGTTGAAATATTGAAGACCTTCAGTATTTGTTATCCAAAGCAATGACCTTGTCACCATCACAGCAATCAGCAGGACAATCACAATCCATATTAAAGATTTTATCTTTCTTACTAAAAGAATTACAAATGGCCAGATAATATAGAATTGTTCTTCCACTGCCAGTGACCATAAGTGCAGAATAAAATTATTTTGTTCGGGTGGGTATATAATGTACAACCAGTTTTGAAAATATAACCAGAACCACCATTGATGCTCTGTATAATAATTCATCGTACCCTTAAAAGAACCGATTGCAGGTAAAATAAGTAAACAAATAATAAGAAGCAGATAGTAAAGTGGAAAAATACGGAGCATACGGCGCAGGTAAAACTTGCGTAAGTACCCAGCCTTTCCGACGGATTTTATAAGAATATCAGTAATAAGAAAACCTGAAAGAACAAAAAACAAATCAACACCAAGCCATCCAAAAAAAAGATAATTGGAAAAACTAAAGTTGTGGAATAAAACAACAAGCAAAATAGCAATGCCTCTTAATCCGTCAAGTGCAGGATAATAAGTTTTTCCAGTGGTCAACTGGTTGACGGGTATTGTAAGCGGGTTAGTAATGGCTTATTATTTATTCAAAGATAATTTTCTGCTGATGTATTTTCCTACTAAATCAAATTCAAGATTTACTTTTCCGCCCGGCACTACATCTTTAATATTTGTGTTTTCAAAACTGTAAGGAATAATGGCAACGCTAAATCTATTTTCTGACACATTAAATGCAGTGAGGCTGATGCCATTTACAGTAATTGATCCTTTCTCAATAATTAATTCAGCATACTCCAGAGAAAATCCGAAAATAAATTCCCAACTTCCATCTTTTTCAGTTTTCTGCAAACAAATACCGGTAGTATCCACATGACCCTGCACCAAATGACCATCAAGCCTGTCTTTCAGTTTCATGCACCGCTCAAGATTTACAAGATGCCCTGGTTGCCAGTTTCCGATTGTAGTTTTAGAAAAAGTTTCAATAATGGCGGTTACCCGGTGCTGATTGCCTTTTAATTCTTCAATAGTAAGGCAAACCCCGTCGTGGCTTACACTTTGGTCCACCTTTAGTTTTGTGGAAATAGTGGATTTTATCCAAAAGGTTTTATTAGTTCCAGTTTCAGCTATCTTCTTTACTACCCCCATTGTTTCAGTAATTCCTGTAAACATGGAGGCAAATCTCAACAAAGGAGTTCATATGGACAAATTCCATCCCGATAGCTATCGGGGCCAAATTCCTTTTCCAATTGTTTTTCATTTAAGTTTCAACCCCTATCTTTGCTGCCCATTTAAAAAAATACCAGGGAGGTATAATAATTATGCTGATTATAGATTCTAAAGACTGCGAAAACATAGACAAGGCACTGAAGAAGTACAAAAAGAAATTTGAAAAGAGCAAAGTGCTATTGCAGTTGCGTGAACGCCAGGCATTCATCAAGCCATCAATAAGGCGACGTGGTGAAGTATTAAAAGCGATCTACAAGCAAAATATGGCAATCGGAAAAATCGATAGCTAATTCACTGCAAAAGATATAGAAGATAGCTACAGAGTTTTATAACTTTGTAGCTATCCTGTTTTACGGGTATTACATAGCTTTAGCGTAGTAATATGAACTTACCAAACCGCCCTGAAATACATTCCTTTCTTGATTACCTGAACTTTGAAAAAAGGTACTCTGCACATACCATCCGAAGCTACCAGGATGACCTGGCGCAGTTTTATATTTTTCTCCAGTTACAATTTGGTGAAATAAATCTGAAAGAAATTTCTCACAGTTTTGTACGAAGTTGGCTGGCTTCACTCAAAGAAGAAGATTTGGCAGCCAGGTCAATCAACCGGAAAATTTCCACGCTGAAATCTTTTTTTAAATATCATCTGAAACAGGGAAGCATAGAAAATACGCCAATGGGCAAAGTCATTTCTCAAAAAACAAATAAACGGCTGCCGGTTTTTATAAAAGAATCAGATGTGGCTGAAATAATTTTAACGATAAACAATAATACTGAGGATTGGATTAGTTTAAATACAAAAATAGTCTTTACTCTTTTTTACAATACGGGCATCCGGTTGAGCGAACTGATAAATCTTAAAGAGAGTCAGGTGGACATGTATAGAAAACAAATAAAGGTGCTTGGGAAAGGAAATAAAGAAAGAATTATTCCGGTAAGCGCTGAGGTGATAAAAACAGTGCAGGAATATATTGAGTATAAAAAAAAGGAATTTGTCCGCCATTCAGCGGACTCTCCAACGGAGTCCTTGCGAACCTTTGGAGAAAATACAGACTGCATTCTGATTGTTTCTGCAAAGGGGAAAAAGCTTTACCCTAAATATGCGTACAACCTGGTAAACAAAGTACTGACTGAAAACATAAAGACCCTCGATAAAAAAAGCCCCCATGTACTTCGGCATACATTTGCCACTCACTTAATGAATAATGGCGCCAACCTGGATGCCGTAAAAGAATTGCTGGGTCATGCAAGCCTGGCCACTACACAGGTATATACGCACAACACGATTGAAAAACTAAAAGATGTGTATAAAAAATCCCATCCCAAAGCATAATTTTTTTAGCCGGCACAATATTTTCAACAAAATTTTATTTGGAAAAAAATCATTTCTGCTGTACCTTGAAGAGGTATCAAACGAGAAGCCTATGACTAAAAAATCTAAAGTAAAACCAAGCTCTTTATTTATTTTTTCACCTATTAAAATGCGATTACTATGAACGTGAAGATTCAAACAACCCGTTTTAGTGCGGATGACAAACTCGTAAGTTATATCAAACAGAAATTGCAAAAATTACAGGTTTTTCACGACCGCATTGTAAAAGTAGATGTGTTCCTGAAACTCGATAATGTAGTACATAACATTAAAGATAAAATCGCAGAGATCAGAGTACATGTACCCCGTCACAATTTTTTTGTTAAAACAACAAGTAAATCTTTTGAAGAGTCGTTCGATGAAGCGTTTGACTCCTTATTAATTCAAATAAAAAAGAAAAAAGAAAAACAAGCAGCATAATTTTTATCATCCCGGCATGTATTAATCGTGCCGGATTTTTTTTATCCTCATTTTCAGGTAAAAAATAATTACAAAGATTTTTCCAATTATCTATTTCCCTTACCTTTGCCTCCCCTAAGATTTTGGGGTAGTTCTTTATTGGCTTTTCCGCAGTACCATCCAGCCAATGTGGAAAATTTAATCCGCCACCTTAGCTCAGTTGGTAGAGCATCCCGATATATAATCGGGAAGGTCGCTATTAAAAAAAGTTGACTAACATTACAGATTGAAAGGTTAAGTTGGATTGCAGTATGAAATAATTTATGCCACCTTAGCTCAGTTGGTAGAGCAACTGATTTGTAATCAGTAGGTCGCCAGTTCGACTCTGGCAGGTGGCTCAGGAGTTGCAAATAATAAATTTAAAAATTGAAAATTTGCAATTACGGGTAAGTAGCCAAGTGGCCAACGGCAGCAGACTGTAAATCTGCCCTCTTACGAGTTCGGTGGTTCGAATCCATCCTTGCCCACTAGTTCTTTGAATTATTAATTAATATTATTAATTGATAATTATCCTGCGGGAGTAGCTCATTTGGTAGAGCGATAGCCTTCCAAGCTATAGGTGGCGAGTTCGAGCCTCGTCTCCCGCTCCAAATGCGGAAGATAATTAGCCAGCAAGCTATAGGTGGTCCCGAAGAATTTCGGGAAGCCTCGTCTCCCGCTCTTTGCTGAAAAAGTCATTAGTCAGTAAGTCATTAAGTCATTTAGAATGATTTATTTTACAATGACTGATTAACCATTGACTCAATGACTTTAAAAAGCCGTTGTAGCTCAGTGGCAGAGCATCCCGCTGATAAGCGGGAAGGTCAACCGGGTACGAAAAGGTCTTTAATATTAAATGGGAATTGAAAAGGAAGGTCACTTCAACTATACCAGCCGTTGTAGCTCAGTGGCAGAGCACTTCCTTGGTAAGGAAGAGGTCAAGGGTTCAATTCCCTTTAACGGCTCATAAAAAGATAGAAAAAGAAGTTGACAGCATATTAATATCAGCTTCATTTTAGAATAGAAACAATAATTTGTAAACTCAACCTAAAAACGGATAACAATGTCAAAAGAGACCTTTAAGAGGGACAAACCCCACGTTAACGTTGGTACTATTGGTCATATTGACCATGGTAAAACAACACTTACTGCTGCTATTACAACCATTCTTGCTACAAGAGGTTTGGCAACAGCAAAAAAGTATGATGAAATTGATGCGGCTCCTGAAGAAAAGGAACGCGGTATCACCATCAACACGGCTCACGTAGAATACCAAACAGTAAACAGGCACTATGCCCACGTTGACTGTCCTGGTCACGCTGACTATGTGAAGAACATGATTACCGGCGCCGCTCAAATGGACGGAGCAATCCTGGTTGTGGCTGCAACGGATGGTCCGATGCCTCAAACTAAAGAGCATATTCTACTTGCACGCCAGGTAGGTGTTCCCTGTATGGTGGTTTTCATGAACAAGGTTGATCTTGTTGATGATCCTGAATTGCTTGAATTAGTTGAAATGGAAATTCGTGAGTTATTAACTTTCTACGGTTTCGATGGAGATAATACGCCGATCATTAAAGGTTCCGCTACCGGTGCTTTGGCTGGTGAAGAAAAATGGCTTGCTGCTATTGATGAATTGATGGCCGCGGTTGACAGCTATATTCCATTACCTCCGCGTCCGGTTGATCTGCCATTCCTGA
Source organism: Bacteroidota bacterium (assembly GCA_031418795.1). Classification (GTDB taxonomy): domain Bacteria; phylum Bacteroidota; class Bacteroidia; order Chitinophagales; family Chitinophagaceae; genus VBAS01. The sequence goes on from JANOJO010000322.1 coordinate 24,126, forward strand.
TGAGTGTGGAAGATGTATTCTCAATCACGGGTCGTGGTACTGTTGCTACTGGTCGTATTGAAAGAGGTCGTGTGAAAGTAGGTGAGGCTGTAGAAATAGTTGGATTAATTCCGGCTCCGCTTAATTCTACTGTAACTGGTGTGGAGATGTTTCGCAAATTATTGGACGAAGGTGAGGCAGGTGATAATGCAGGTCTCTTACTTCGTGGTATTGAAAAAACACAAATCCGTCGGGGAATGGTAATCTGTAAGCCAGGTTCTATCACTCCGCATACAGAGTTCAAATGCGAAGTGTATGTGCTGAGCAAAGAAGAAGGTGGCCGTCATACTCCATTTTTCCAAAAATATCGTCCTCAATTCTATTTCAGAACAACTGACGTAACTGGTGAAGTAGAACTGCCTGCAGGAACTGAAATGGTAATGCCCGGCGATAATTGTTCGCTGACTGTAAAACTTATTCAGCCAATTGCGATGGAGAAAGGATTGAAGTTTGCAATTCGTGAAGGTGGCCGTACAGTAGGCGCTGGACAGGTGACTGAGATTTTAAAATAATAACCTCCATTCCCTAAAGGGGTAATGGGTACAGTATTATAAACTTGCAAAGTACTTAGGTTTGAAAGCCTAAGTGCTTTGTACTTTTAGAAAGTTCTTACAAGTCCGCCTGAGGTGGATTAGGGGTTTACGGGCATATTTCAATGGTAGAATGAAGGTCTCCAAAACCTTAGATCTGGGTTCGAATCCTAGTGCCCGTGCAGCGATTTTTTAATTTGCTAAATTTGAAAACATGAACAAGATCACAACTTATTTTAAAGAAAGCTATAAGGAACTGATGGAAAAAGTAACCTGGCCTACCTGGAGCCAGCTTCAGCAATCTACAATGATTGTAATTATAGCTACAATTGTAATTACAGCCGTAATCAGTTTAATGGATCTTGTTACCAGCTTTTCATTATCTCAGATTTATAAAATATTTCATTCTTAATGGAAACAACTACCAGCAATACAGAAAATACCCAGCATGCAGAAACCAAATGGTTTGTGTTACGTGTGGTTAGCGGAAAAGAAAGAAAGGTAAAAGAATACCTTGACAAAGAAGTTTCCCGCAGCGGTTGGGATACTGTTGTCAAACAGGTTTTTCTACCGGTAGAAAAAGTATATAAAGTGGCTAACGGGAAAAAAGTAATGCGGGAACGTAACTACTATCCAGGCTATGTAATGATAGAAATTACCGATGGCAAACTTTCTGATGACATGCGGGATACTATCAAAAACACGTCAAATGTTATTCATTTTCTTGGCAAAGAAAATCCCATTGCCCTGCGTAAGGCAGAAGTAAACAAGATGCTTGGCAAAATGGATGAGATGGCTGAAGCAGGTGGCACAACCATGAGTGAGCCATTTATTGTAGGCGAAACCATCAAAATTATTGAAGGGCCTTTTAATGATTTTAATGGGGTGATTGAAGAAGTAAATGATGAAAAGAAAAAACTGAAAGTGACTGTGAAAATCTTTGGACGTTCTACTCCGGTTGATCTGAACTATATGCAGGTGGAAAAAATCAGTTAGTAAAAAAAATAAAAATTATTTCAAAAGCAACCGGACTTGTCAGGTTGCTTTTTTTAATTTTATGAAATGATGAAAAAGGTTTTGTTTCTTTTGGTTTATCTTTTTACATGGCTGGCTTTTTTTGAGCTGGCCCGGGTTTTTTTTCTGTTGAGAACTTGGGACTATGCAACTAATGTACCATCAGGTCTCCTTTTCCAAAGCCTGTGGTTTGGGTTAAAAATGGATATTTCCATGGCTGCCTACATTACAATTTTAGTTTGCCTGTTTGCCATTGCTGGTTTATTTATTCCATTTTTCCGGGGTAAAAAAATTTATATTATTTATTCAGCAATCATTCTCTTTATCCAATTGCTGTTAATTATTGCCGATGCAGAAATATATAAAGCCTGGGGCAACAGGATCGATTTTACACCACTTAAATATTTATCCAATCCTAAAGAAATGCTGGCATCAGTAAGTCACTTGCCCGTAATCTGTATTTTGCTGGGTTTCATTTTTGTTTACTTGCTTTTATTATGGAGTTTTAAAAAAATAATTTCTAAAGCAATTCCTCTTTTGCAAAACACAAAGACCCGTTGGATACAATTATTAATTGTATCCATCTGTTCAGGATTATTGATTATTCCAATCCGCGGCGGGCTTCAATTGTCTCCATTAAATCAAAGCAGTGTTTTTTTCTGCAATAACCAGTATGCAAATAATGCCGCTATAAATGCATCCTGGAATTTTTTGTACTCCGTTACACTCATGAATCAGTTGAACGAAAATCCTTATGAATACATGAAAGATGATGAAGCCCGGAATCTGGTAAACCAACTTTTTGCTGCTGATGGAAAAACTGAACAGGTGATGAATATTTCCGATTCGGCAAAGCCTGATGTTATTTTAATCATTTGGGAAAGCTTTACAGAGAAAGTACTTAATTTAAAAATTGAAGAAAAGAATATAGTTCCAAATTTCAGTGAGTTGATGAAAGAAGGAATTTATTTCAGCAACTGTTATGCATCCGGCGACAGAACCGATAAAGGAATTACAGCCATTATGAGCAGTTACCCTGCATTGCCAAAAGGCTCCATTGTAAATTATCCTGAGAAGACCGGAAGACTTGCAGGCCTTGGAAATCTTTTTTTGAAAAATGGATACGCAACTAATTTTTATTACGGCGGCGAACCGGAATTTGCCAATATTAAAAGTTATCTCACTGCACAAAATTTTCAACAGTTTGTTTCAAAAAATAATTTCAGCCAGGCCGATATGAATTCAAAATGGGGAGCACATGATGATGTGGTAATGAAAAAAATTATTGCTGAATATTCAAAAATGAAGCAACCCGGTTTTACAACATGGCTTACCCTCAGCAGCCATGAACCTTTTGAAACACCGGTGCCGCCGGTATTTAAAGGAAATGATAATCAAACAAAATTTTTCAACTCACTTCATTATACTGATTCAGTTGTTTATTCTTTTATTAATGAATTAAAAAAATTGCCTTCCTGGAATAATACGCTGGTTATTATTTCTGCTGACCATGGACATTATTACCCGGTTACGGGTAATAGGGCAGATGATTACCGCATACCTGTTTTATGGTTGGGCGGTGCTTTAAAAAAGAAAAATATAGTTATTAGTAAAACAGTAAGCCAGTTGGATATTGCCGGTAGCCTGGCTCATCAGTTAAATTTTTCTGATAAATCTTTTCGTTTCAGTAAAAATCTTTTTGATTCTTCATCAAAGCATTGGGCATTTTTTACTTTCAATGATGGTGTTGGGTTTGTAACAGACAGCAGCCGCATACTTTTTGATAATGCCGGGAAGAGAGTAGTTTTTGAAGAAGGCAAATCCGGGAAAAAGCAAACTGATATTGCAAAAGCATTAATGCAAGTGGCGTATGCGGATTTTTTAAAAAGGTAGGATAAAAAATATTTTTTCAAAACCTTTTCCTGAAAACCATTCTCCCCTATCTTTGCCGCCCCAATTAGTTCTTTAGAAATCCACCAACGCCATGGCTTCGGTGGACATTGTAGGAATTTGGGAGACCAAGTAGCCCCGCCTGATGCGGGATGAAAAGTCGCTATTACCAATAAATAAAAAAGAAAATGGCAAAAGAAGTCTCTGGCTTTGTTAAGCTTCAGTGCAAAGGTGGCCAGGCCAACCCCGCACCTCCAATCGGTCCTGCATTAGGTTCCAAGGGTATCAACATTATGGAATTTTGCAAACAGTTCAATGCCCGTACACAGGACAAAATGGGTAAAGTATTACCCGTATTAATCACAGTTTATACCGACAAAAGTTTTGAATTTATTATCAAGACACCTCCTGCTGCCGTGCAACTGCTGGAAGCATCAAAACTGCAAAGTGGTTCAAAAGAACCTAACCGCGATAAAGTAGGTAAGGTAAATTGGGATCAGGTAGCGGAAATTGCAAAAGATAAAATGCCCGACCTTAATTGCTTTACAGTAGAAAGCGCCATGCGAATGGTGGCTGGTACTGCCCGCAGCATGGGAATTACTGTAGATGGTAAAGCTCCATGGGAAAATTAAATCATGAATTATCCGCCTTCGCTTAAGCTACGGTGGACAATTAAAACGAATTACAATGTCATTCCTCAGTAAAAAAAGAAAAGTTGCCCAGACAAAAGTTGATGGCAATAAATATTACAGTTTGAAAGATGCATCGGCATTGGTGAAATCAGCAACCACCTGCAAGTTCGATGCATCAGTTGACCTGCACATCCGCCTCGGTGTGGATCCAAAGAAAGCCGATCAGGCAATTCGTGGAATGGTAACACTACCACACGGTACAGGTAAAACAAAAAAAGTATTGGTATTGTGTACTCCAGATAAAGAGGCAGAAGCTAAAGAAGCAGGAGCCGATTTTGCAGGTTTGGATGAGTTTATAACAAAAATTGAAGGTGGATGGACAGATATTGATGTAATTGTAGC
>JANOJO010000323.1:0-1501 GCA_031418795.1 Bacteroidota bacterium
GCTGGCTACCGGAGCCGATACAAATTTTTTCGGTAATCAGCAATTGGCAGATCATGCTTTTCCCATGAAATCCACAGTAGAAGCTTTACAACTACGCCACCGGCTGATACAAAATTTTGAAGATGCACTTACGGAAACAAACAGAGCTGAACTGCAAAGGCTGATGAATATTGTGGTGGTAGGAGCCGGGCCTACCGGTGTGGAAATATCAGGTGCATTGGCAGAAATGAAAAAATATGTGTTGCCAAAAGATTATCCGGAACTTAATTTTTCAAAAATGAATATTTATTTACTGGAAGGCACAGCAAAGACTTTGGGAACAATGAGTGAAAAATCTTCTGTGCAATCAAAAAAATACTTGGAAAACTTAGGTGTAAAAGTGATGACCGGTGTTCATGTAAAAGATTATGATGGTAAAAATGTTTTATTGCAGGATGGCAGCAGCATTTCAACTTGCACAGTTATCTGGGCTGCCGGCATTAAAGGCAATATTCCAACTGGCGTGGATAAAGAATTAATTGCCAAAGGCAACAGGATAAAAGTGGATCGTTATAACAAAGTATTTGGTTCAAAAAATATTTATGCACTCGGTGATCTTGCATTTATGGAAACTATAAAATATCCGCATGGGCATCCGCAACTGGCTACCGTAGCCATTGCACAGGCAACATTGCTTGCAAAGAATCTTTGCAGATTAAATAAAACAGGAGAGACCTTGAAGGAATATGAATATATTGATAATGGTTCTATGGCTACTGTCGGCAGAAACCTTGCCGTAGTTGACATTCCGCACCCAAAACTTCATTTCGGTGGTTTTTTTGCATGGCTTATCTGGATGGGGCTGCACCTGATGCTGATACTGGGTGTAAAGAATAAGTTTTTTGTTTTTATAAACTGGGTTATAAATTATTTTACTTTTGATCAGAGTTTACGATTAATATTTAAAGAATTTTATAAACCTAAAAAATAAAAAAATGAAATGGTATTTATCACCAATAGTACTTCTTGCAGTTTTGATTTCCGTACTCGCAGTATATTTAGTTGCCATCAATTGTCTGCTTGGAAAATTTTGGCCAATATATTTATACATCATAATTGGTTTCGTTGGAATATTATTATTGGTAATCCTGTATGATATTCTTTTTAGTAAGAAAGTGAGCGGATAATTTTTCTTAAGTATTACTGAAACATGTTTCCATAATTAAGTAACAGTTAATTTATATCTTATAATGTATGTTATGTTAAATAGGCGCACAATGCCAGCGCTATTCAGAAAAAAAGAAAATTAGCCCCGCACTCGTGAGAACTAATACCCCGTTTACGGGTTTCGGATGGCGTACTTATTATTTGTATATTCAGGATATGAAAATATTTTAATACCAAGTTCTTGTGCCTTTATCAATTCAGGATTGTCCTTTCGGGCATGCATGCCCACAATCACGGCATCTGTTTCCGAAGAAATTTTTTCCGGAAACCAACCTTCCGAATCGGGAAGCAGTCC
>JANOJO010000324.1:0-5464 GCA_031418795.1 Bacteroidota bacterium
GTAAATTCGAAAATAAATTATTGGTAAGCGTAGCGATGATTGCAGTTGCTATATCAACTTTGGCAACAAATATTGCAGCTAATATTGTAAGTCCGGCCAATGATTTTGCAAACCTTTCGCCTAAAAAAATAAATTTCAGAATTGGAGGTTATATAACCGGTGTAATTGGTATCCTCATTTTCCCATGGAAATTAATTGCAGATCCCAATGGTTATATTTTTACCTGGCTCATTGCTTACTCCAGTTTGCTTGGCCCGGTGGGAGGTATTATGATTGCTGATTATTATTTTATAAGAAAACAACAGTTGGTTGTTGATGAATTATATCAACATAAGGGCCGGTATGGTTTCAGCAATGGATTTAATCTAGCAGCTATTATTGCGTTGCTTGTTGGCATCATTCCAAACATCCCGGGCTTTTTGTTACAGGTAAAATTGGTTTCTTCAACTGCATTCGCTGTTTGGATATCTGACCTGTATCATTATGCATGGTTTGTTGGCTTTTTTGTAAGCGGAATTGTTTATATATTGTTGATGAAGCCTCTCCAAACCTCCCCCAAGGGGAGGCTTTAGACACTGAATTTTTGAGTAACTTTTTGTGTTTTTTAATGTTTAATATTGATATAAATTTGAAATGCTTAATTACAATTGTTTAATTAAATAATAAATGCCCTGCCTCCCTCTCTTTTAGGAGAGGGAATGAGGGTGAGGTAAATATGAGTATATTAATTAAGAACGCAAATATTATTGGCGCTGCAGATAATTATACCGGGGATATTTTTATTCAGGGCGAAAGTATTGCTGCCATTGGAAAAAACCTGGACATCAATGCTGATAAAATAATTGATGCAACAGGTTTGCTTGCTTTCCCAGGTTGCATCGATCCGCACGTGCACCTGGAAATGCCTTTCATGGGTACCTTCAGCAGCGATAATTACGAAACCGGAACACGGGCTGCCTTGCATGGAGGCACAACAACCGTAATTGATTTTATCTTACAAAAGCAAGGGAATTCTTTGTATGATGCATACAACGAATGGAGCGGCCGTGCAAATGGAAATGCGGTTGGCGATTACAGCTTTCACATGGCAGTAACAGACTTTAATGAAAATACCTGCAAAGAGATTGTTGATCTGATAGAAAAAGAAGGCATCACATCCTTCAAAATTTTCATGGCTTACAAAGGCGCCTTAATGATTGATGATAAACAGATGGTTGGCCTGATGAATGAAGTAAAGCAAAGAGGTGGTATGGTAACTGTTCATGCTACCAATGGCGATATGATCGATTTTTTAATTGCAAAAAATAAAGCCGAAGGAAATCTTGCGCCGATCTATCATTATCTATCTCAGCCGGAAATTACAGAGGCCGAAGCATCAGAACGTTTTGCATCCATTGCAGGTTACACCGGTTGCCCGGGCTATATTGTACACATGACATGTGAAGGTGCATTGAATGCAGTGCGTACCAACAACAGTCACAATCAAAAAGTATTTGCAGAAACCTGTATTCAATATTTATTGCTTGATGCTTCTTTGTACGAACAAAATTTTGAAGGGGCCAAATGGGTGATGAGTCCACCATTAAGAGAGAAGAAAGACCAGGAGGCTTTATGGGCCGGTATTAACCAGGGATTGATACAGGTGGTGGCAACAGATCATTGCCCGTTTACCTGGGAGAAAAAATTATTGGGTAAAGATGATTTTTCAAAAATACCCAATGGCCATCCGGCTATTGAACATCGTGTTGAATTATTATATAGTGAAGGTGTAAGAAAAGGAAGAATTACTGCCAATAAATTTGTTGAAGTTTTATCAACCAATCCGGCAAAAATATTCGGCATGTTTCCGCAGAAGGGTTGTATAGCACCGGGTTCAGATGCTGATATAGTTTTGTTTGATCCGAATGAAGAACATAGCATCAGCGCAGCAACTCATCACATGAACACCGATTATTCTGCCTACGAAGGTTGGAAGCTGACTGGAAAATGCAAAACTGTTTTGTTAAGAGGGCAGGTGGTTATTGATAATGGTAAATGCCTTGTTGAAAAAGGAAATGGAAAATATATAAAACGTAATAAAGTAAACCAAATAATATAAAGCCCCCTCTATCTCCCCCGAAGGGGGAGGAAAAGAAGGAGATAAACTGGAAGATTGTATCGAGTGAAAATTGTTGAGGTGTATTAAAATGATGAAAAGTAAAAAACAAATGTTCAATATTAAATAACAGCCGGGCCTCCCTCTCTTTCGGAGAGGGAACGAGGGTGAGGCTATAAAAAAATCTTATGCCAAGAAACATTAAATCAGGCCTCATTCAAATGTCGTTGCCAAAAACTGAAGGCGAAGGAACCATTCCGGAAATTGTAAATGCCATGGTACAAAAACATATTCCATTGATTGAAGAAGCCGGAAAGCAGGGAGTACAGATCCTTTGCCTGCAGGAAATTTTCAACACACCTTATTTCTGCCCGGGGCAAGATAAAGCCTGGTACGAAAGTGCGGAATCTGTTCCCGGTCCAACAACAGACCTGATGGCAACGTATGCAAAGAAATACAACATGGTTATCATTGTTCCTATTTATGAAAAAGAGCAGGCCGGGGTTTTGTATAATACAGCCGCAGTGATCGATGCTGACGGGACTTATCTTGGCAAGTACAGAAAAAATCATATTCCGCATACCAGCGGCTTTTGGGAAAAGTTTTTCTTTAAGCCCGGAAACCTGGGCTATCCTGTGTTTCAGACCAAGTATGCTAAAGTGGGTGTGTACATTTGTTATGATCGCCATTTTCCTGATGGTGCAAGATGCCTTGGATTGAATGGCGCTGAAATAGTTTACAATCCTTCTGCAACGGTAGCAGGCTTATCACAATACTTATGGAAACTGGAGCAGCCGGCACATGCGGCGGCCAATGGTTATTTCATGGGTTGCATCAACCGTGTTGGTGAAGAAAAGCCCTGGAATCTTGGCAAGTTTTATGGCAGTAGTTATTTTGTTGATCCACGTGGACAAATTTTTGCTCAGGCCAGCGAAGACAAAGATGAATTGTTGGTTGCAGAATTTGATTTAGATATGATTGAAGAAGTAAGAAGTGTGTGGCAGTTTTTCAGAGACAGGAGGCCGGAGACTTATGGTAAGTTGACGGAGTTATAATTACTGCATTTCTACCGCAGAGACGGGGAGCCGCAGAGAAATAAACTCAGCGCCTTTGCGCCTCTGCGGTAAAAAATAAAAATATGTCAATAAGAAATAACAGATTATCAACACAACAATACGCTGAAAATTTCAGCGACATTCATCCTCCGTTTGAAACAAAGGATGCAGCATTGGTGGAAGCAAACCGCTGCCTGTTTTGTTATGATGCGCCCTGCATGAAAAGTTGCCCAACCAGTATTGATGTACCTAAATTCATCAAGCAGATCGCTACAGAAAATATCAAAGGTTCGGCACACACTATTTTTGTAAGCAATATCATGGGTGCAGGCTGCAGCAAGGTTTGCCCCGTTGAAAAATTATGTGAAGGTGCCTGTGTGTATAACTTCATGGAAGAGAAACCTATTTCCATTGCCAGGCTGCAGCGCTATTCAACGGAAAAAGCAATGGCAGCAAACTGGCAGCTTTTTAATAGAAAAGATTCAGCAGGCAAAAAAGTAGCTATTGTCGGCGCTGGCCCGGCAGGCTTAAGTTGCGCCCATGTTTTAGCAAGAGAAGGAATTGATGTAACGATTTTTGAAAAAGAAAGCAAGGGGGGCGGACTAATGACTTATGGTATTGCTGCTTACAAAGTAACACCGGAGTTTTGTGAGGAAGAAGTGAATTATATTTTAGGTATTGGCGGTATTGAAATAAAATATAACCAGGAGCTTGGAAAAGACATTTCATTGACAGAGCTACAGAAAAATTATGATGCTGTTTATTTAGGAATAGGAGTAGGTTTAGCACGACAATTAGAAATACCCGGCGAAGAATTAGCAGGCGTAGAAGACGCCATAAAATTTATTTACGATATACGTGATAAAGGATACGATAAAATTGCAGTTGGCGATAAGGTTGCTGTTATAGGCATGGGAATGACAGCCATTGATGCAGCCACGCAGGCAAAACGCCTGGGTGCTAAACAGGTTACCATGGTTTACCGCAGAACAGAAAATGAAAAACCCTGTACACAGGTTGAACTGGATATTGCAAAATTAGACGGTTGCGAAATTATCTGGCTGGCAGCACCAAAAGAAGTGATTGGTGAGAATAATAAAGTGGCACAACTGGTTTGCAGTAAAATGAAATTGGGCGAACCCGATGCCAGTGGAAGAAGAAGCCCTGTTGATACCGGCGAAACATTTTCTTTAGATGTGGATATGGTAATTAAAGCAGCAGGACAAATGCCATTTGAAAGTTTGGTAAAAGAATTCAAAGTTCAAAATTCAAAAGGGAAAATAGATATTAAAGATTCTGCTACAAATATACCTGGTGTTTTTGCAGGAGGTGATTGTGTTAATGGAGGTAAAGAAGTTGTTGACGCTGTGCAGGCGGGAAAAGATGGGGCTGCTTCAATAATAAAATACTTAGGCTTGGGTTAGGGTTTTCACGCAAAGGCGCTAAGTTAGAAAGACGGAAAAAAGTAAGTTATGCTGACTGAAAATGAGATTTCAAAAATAGCAGTGGATATCTGTTTTAAAATTCATCAGCAGTATGGACCGGGTTTATTTGAGAGTGTTTATGAAGAGATATTTTGTTACGAATTTAGTAAAACCGGAATTCTCTTTACAAGACAAATGGGGGTTCCTTTAGTTCATGAACAAATAAAATTGGATATTGGTTTCAGAGCTGATATTATTATTGACAAAAAAGTTATACTGGAATTGAAATCTATCGAAGTGCTGGCTCCTGTACATTTTAAGCAATTACTAACGTACTTAAAATTGACAGATATTAAACTGGGGTTACTTGTAAATTTTAACGTAAAGCTTATTAAAGATGGTATTCATCGAATTGTAAATAAACTATAAATCTTTGCATCTTCGCTCCTTTGCGGCTTTGCGTGAAAAATACCAATTATGGCAGATATCAGTTCAAACTTCCTCGGAATAAAATCACCCAACCCTTTTTGGTTGGCCAGTGCACCGCCTACAGATAAAAAAATAAATGTACTCCGTGCTTTTGAAGCAGGTTGGGGTGGCGTAGTTTGGAAAACCCTTGGCAGCCAGGTAAAAAATGTTTCTTCACGTTATTCAGCTGTAAATTTTGGCGGACATAAAATGATGGGCTTTAATAATATTGAACTCATCAGCGACCGTCCACTTGATCTGAACCTGAAAGAAATTGCTGAATGCCTTAAACTTTTTCCCGACAGGGCCATGATTGTTTCGCTTATGGCAGATAACGACAGAAATAGCTGGCACGAACTGATAAAAAAAGTTGAAGATACCGGTGCTCATGGACTGGAATTGAATTTTGGTTGTCCGCATGG
>JANOJO010000325.1:0-1933 GCA_031418795.1 Bacteroidota bacterium
AAAGTTATTGGCCCCAACAGTACATTGATATTTGAAGTGGAGCTGATTTCGTTCAGGTAATTAAAATATCCCTGTTTCTTTTAATTTCTTTTTCAATTGATCAGCATTTGTAAAATGTATGCTGACCATGCCATGCTCTTCCCCTGCTTTTACGTTTCTCAGATTATCATCAATAAAAATCGCTGATGAAGGATTGATTGAAAATTTATCAAATAATCGCTGGTAAAAATCAGGAAATGGTTTTCTTGTCTTTTCTTCCCCGCTTACCAGCCTGCCATCGAACCAGTGCAAAAACTCAAACCGATCCAGTGCTACCGGAAATGTTTCTGCACTCCAGTTGGTAAGCGCATATGTTTTCAAATCCGGGCTTTGCTTTAACTCTCTGAAGATTTCAACAGTTTCATAAATCGGTCCCCCCAGCATTTCTTCCCATCGTCCATAAAAATCACGGATGGGTTTTTCCCAATCCGGAAATTCAAGAATTTTTTCTTCTGTTGCTTTTGCAATCGGGTAACCGGCATCCTGATTTTCATTCCAATCATGTGTACATACGTTTTCAAAAAAATATTTTCGCTGTTCCGCTGTTTCAAAATAATTTTCGTCAAAAACATAAGCGGGGTTCCAGTCAATGAGTACTCCGCCCAAATCAAAAATTACCGTGTTGATTGTATTCATTCTTCTTATTTCCATTTAAATTTTAAACTAATTTATCTTTTTTCAATCAACCACCACGCTTTTTTGCGCGGCTTTATCTTGTAATTCTTTTTTATATAAGTATGAATATGCAGCATGGCTTCATCAATATCGTCAGTAAGCAAAACAAGTGAAAGATCATCTTTTGAAATCGTTCCATTTTCATTCATGTGTTCAATCATTTCCCGGAGATCTTTATAATACTCTTTTCCAAAAAGTACAATAGGAAATTGCGTGATGGTTTTCGTTTGCACTAAAGTAAGAGTTTCAAAAAATTCATCCATGGTGCCAAAGCCACCGGGCATAATGATAAAGGCATAAGAATATTTTGTAAGCAATACCTTACGCACAAAAAAATGTTCAAATGTGATTTCCTCCGTCAGGTATTGGTTTGGTTTTTGTTCAAATGGCAATTGAATATTGCAGCCCACAGATATGCCGCCACTTTCAAAAGCGCCGCGATTGGCCGCTTCCATTATTCCCGGCCCGCCGCCGGTAATGGTAACAAATCCCATTTCAGAAATCCTTTTGCCAAATTCTCTTGCCGATTTATAATAAAGATGATCTTCCTTAAACCTTGCTGATCCGAATACGGTAATACATGGTCCAATAAAATGAAGATGGCGGAAGCCATGAAGAAATTGCCTGAATACACGAAAGGCAAACCCCAGCTCAAAACCCCGGCTCTTGGGCCCATCTAAGTAAACATGCTCTTTGGGCGGAATAATATGCTGTTCATTTTTCATAAATTATTTTTCAGAATAAATAAAAATAGAACAAAAACCGGCAACAGCCATTTTGTAAATCATGTAAATTGTTGTTTCAAATTTTAAAACATTTATGAAAATAATTTCTTACAACGTAAACGGAATAAGAGCCGCCATTAAAAAAGGGTTTATTGACTGGCTTAAAACAAATCCTGCTGATGTGATTTGTTTGCAGGAAACAAAAGCATCACAGGGCGATGTGGATATAAAACAATTTGAGGCCCTGGGATTTCATCACTACTGGTACAGTGCACAGAAAAAAGGATACAGCGGCGTGGCTGTATTTACAAAAATAAAACCTGATAATGTGGAATATGGTAATGGGCATGGCCCCAGTGATAATGAAGGAAGATTGATTCAACTGGACTTTAAAGATGTTCGGTTGATAAATGCATATTTCCCCAGTGGTACCAGTGGAGACGAGCGGCAGGATTTTAAATACAAATGGCTGGATGAATTTTATTCATGGTTGG
>JANOJO010000326.1:0-3317 GCA_031418795.1 Bacteroidota bacterium
AAAGTTAAACGTGTATCGTTGTAAATAGAAAAGAAAGATTTTACATGTGTACCCAACCTGCTGAATGCAATATCTGTATTCAGCGTGTCGGCGGTTACCCCTTTTCTTGGAATAAAAAAGTTTTCCCGAACCTTATCATTAGTAACGCCAATTGTTGTGGATAGAGCAAGCAGCTTTGTGATTTCATAATTAAAACTCATAGAACCGCTGAAGCGGTAGGTTTTACTCAGGCCCTGCGCAACATCTGTTAATACAGCCGGGTTACTGATGCCAAAAATATCTTTATCAGCCAATGAAGGAGATTCCACTCCCAAATCAGAAACTTCTTTCACACGTAGAAATGGTGATTTGATTAATGAAAGATAAATTGGATTCGTTTTTAATGATATACCCTGATCCCGTATGTTCAGTTCATTAAAAGAAAAACTGAGATTGGTAACTGCAGTCATACGGCGGCTGAGATTTAAGTCGCCGTTGAACCGCATATTGTATCTTGAGAGATTTGTGTTTTTTGTAATGCCGTCATTGCTCATATAGCCGAGCGACAATGCATACTTTGCAATATTATCGCCACCGGTTACTTTCAGATAAATATTTTTTGCATAACCCTGCTTAAATACCTGTTTCTGCCAATCCGTATTATTATGATAGCGGTAATAGCCTGATGCATTTTTATCATCATTCATGTACGGCTGGTTTTGAATATCCGCATTACTCATGCCGGATGATTTCAATACATCAGAAAGATAAGTGCGGTAATCAGCTGCATTTAATACAGGTAAATTTTCCGGAGTAAAATTGACACCGCCCGATACTTCAAAATCAATTTTTGTTCCCAGTTCTTTTGCACGGGAAGTGTTGATGATGATAACTCCATTGGCGCCTTTTGTACCATAAGTGGATAAGCCATCTTTAATTACAGTTATATTATCTATATCCCTGATGTCAATTGCTGAAAGCGGATCGTTGTAATGATTTGAAATAATAGAGCCGCCATAATCTGCATTGTCAAATATTACACCATCCACTATTATCAATGGCTGGTTGGATGTGTATAAAGAATTTATTCCACGCAAAAACATAGAGCCACCGCTGTTATGAGTACCTGAACGGCGTATTACATTCAGCCCGGCAATTTTTCCCTGCAGGTATGAGCTTGGTGTTTCGGATATGCGTCCTCCTGCATCATTTACCTGTACTGTACCTGTGGCATTGGAAGTATGGCTTTGCAATTGCTGCTTTGCAGGCATATTTACAATATCAGAAAAAGTAAAATGTCCTTCGCTGTACAAAGAAGTGTTCACCTGGTTATTACCACGCAAGGCTATTTCTCTTGTTTGATAACCGTCTGCTTCCAGCAGCAAAACAATAAATGGGTTGGGAACTTTGAAACTGAAATTACCTGCACTGTCAGTAATTGTTGCAGCTACATTTCTGTATGTTACCCGTACTCCCCTTATCCCATTTGCAGATGCTGCATCTTTTACTGTGCCTGAAACAGGAAATGTATTATCAGTTTGCGATAAACCTGAATAGCCCAATGAGAGTATAAAACTTAACGAAATTAATTTTTTTACAACTTGCATGATGATATAAATGATAATTAAAATATTTTTTATAAAACCGGAACCAATCTTATATAATCCATTACAATCGGGCCGGTGGTTACACCGGTTAATTGCAAATCCAATGTGCCGAATCTTGTTTTTGTAAACTCGCCGAGATAAATTTCGTTGTATGCTCCGGCTGCGCTAAATAATGGAACAACATGGGAAGCCAATCCCGTTAATGTTGTAAAAGTGGATGGTGGATCAAAATGTTTGGGTACCAGGTTTTGTGTAAGCGCTGCAGCCTGAAAATCATTTACACCAAAAATGTATGCCTTGTATTTTACAGATGGCAGTTCAGTGAGCCGGTAATAGGAATAAAAAGTTGTTACGCCATGCCCGGTTACAAGTATGTCGGTAAAATTTACTCCTGTTACAGGATTAAGTCTCACCCTGTAATTTGTATTGGCTGGCCTGTCAATTAAAAATCCTGTCGGGTTTTCGCCTTCAATTTTAATTTCTTTTATCTTATTTAAATTTAAAATATTCAGCAGGTTTAATACATGCACAATACCATTACTGACTTTTCTTGTTTCAGTTATCATTCCGGGAATTACCTGAAAGGACACACCTGATTTGGAAACCAATGTAACACCTGTCAAACTGCTTGCAGTATAAAAACCATCCACCGTTAAATCTTTCACCGTATTCCATTTTGCAAGACTGTCAGTAGAACCAGCAACACCTGTATTAAAATAAATTTTGAGTGAGTCTGATTCTAATGTAAACCCTGCATTCTGAATTACGAAGTAAGTGTATTGCTTTTCTTCTCTTTTTAAATCATAAACCTTGTCATTATAATAATTTCGGTTTACAATACCTGTACCCGGACGGTAAACCGGCAAGCCCGTTAATACACTGATGCTGTCAACTGTAGCCAATGCAGGATCGAAACTTGTATAATTCAACGAAGCAATAAATGCATTTTGTATATAGCCGGTTGTATTTGCATTTATATATTCCCATATATTTTGCAGCACCGGCGCCATGCCATTAATAACATGCAGCACTCCATTTCTTACATATTTATCCCAGGCAGTAATTGTGGCATCTTCAAATTTACTTGTCGTAAACTGGTTATACTTTCCACTTAGCATAGGAATGCGTAAGGGAGTTATTGCATTTTGAATAAAATAAGACTGGTAAGAAATATGATTTAATACAAATGCTTTTAACCTGGCAGGATCATTTACAATTGCCGGATCAAGTGTGGCAAGAGCATTATCAGTTGGCGCCCAAATAGTAAATGATTTGGATGACTCTAATAAAGTATCGAGGCCCGAACTGGTGATATAGCTTTTAAATTTTGACAAACTGCTATTGGAAGCAACTGCCTGCAACACATTCATGGAAAGATCCTGGTTTGTAAGGGCAATATGATCTTCCCATTTTTTACAGGCAGTAATACTGAGTATAAAAATGGCAAGAATGGAAATAATCTTTTTGTTATCCGGCATCATATAATATTTGTATCAATCAATAATTTAAAAAAACACTTTTGTTCCGTTTTGTTTGAACCGTGGTAAAAACTGGTTTTGATTTACAGGAATGATATGAACCATATCCAGAAAATTTACATCCTGCCCCGTACCTGCTGCGGCTAATGAACGCATACGAAGTGTGTGACGATCTGTTACCGGCACATCAATAGTACCCACAAAGCGGCCGGCCATTTCTGCAAATAAAGTATCGGTATATCTTTTCCAGCCT
>JANOJO010000327.1:0-1529 GCA_031418795.1 Bacteroidota bacterium
AGTATTGCAGTCACTAGCAGTGATACAATTTTTCTCATGTGGAGATCAATTTTTGATTAATAAATACTTGATTTTGAAAGAATAAAACTCATTTTCAGGGGTAAGGGTTGTTAATATAGACAGCATGTTTTTTAAAAATGCTGCCGCAAAGTAAAGTTTTTTTTAACAAACAATCCAAATAAAAACCTAACGCATGTTATTAACTATAAAATCACCCTCATTAAAATTCTGATTTCAGATTTATTGGGGCCGTTTATTTCATCCAATCCGGAACCAATTATTTTCTTTTCCTTGTAAATTGTTTGAGACAATTTCAACCAGAAAGAAATTTTTTTTGAAAGATCAGTATTCAGATTAAAATAATAACGGAACCCTTTATCATAAAAAACCGGAATTGAAAAATAATAAAGCACATCATTTTCATAAGCATACATCCGGGAGTTGTAATCATCTGTTTCAAAATACTGCAAACGGATAGATGCAGAATAAGGTTTTAGCTGAGGTTTGTAACCAATATCAAAAAAAAATAAGAATCCATTTTCCTTATTTGTTCCATTATTATCATACCAAAGCAACTCTGCCCTGCTTCTTACAAATATTGTTGAATTAATTTTATAACTAATCTGCGTTCTCCAGTTTTGCCTCGGTATTGCTACAAGAAAATTTGTTACAGAATTATTATCCGGCTGATTGGTTTGCTTAGTTTCATTTCTGAATCTTGTATAAATTTCTAATTGTTTATTGGGTGTGTATGTCAGTTGTGCAAGAAAATCTTTTCCTGTGCTGGGTGCATCAACAAGATATTTCAACCAGGGAAATTTAAACAAATCCATATAAGCGTCCACCCTCCAGGCGGAAGTGGGGCGAATACTTACACCTGCAAATAACCCGCTTTCATTTGTGGGATATGTATTTTCTGTAAAAGCATTGCCATTAATGGATTGATATTTTTCATTGATGTGGCGATGTACAAATGAAAAGTCAACACGGGGGTCAACACTTATCAACAGTCCGTTTAAAAATGCTTTACTGAAATTTTTATCTGCCGCTGCTTCGCCAAAAAAATGAAGATTGCGGTAAGTGTAACTGTAATCAATACTCATGTTGCTCCAGTTTTTTCCACTGATTGCATAAAGGTTATACGGCTCCTGCCTTTTCTGCACCGGGGATGAAAAATTAAATTGGATTGCATTGAAACCAATATGCCAGTTATTGGTTTTAAATTTTATGTTTCCACCAAATGCAAGTTGCCGGAGTTTATTGCGGTCATCAATTTCACTGGCTGTGCGGTGATAGCCTGAATTGAGAATGGATGAAATAAATTCTTCATTACTTACCGTATCGGCAACAAAATTTGCACTGAGTTTACGGATAGATGCAAAAACTGTAGCCTCCAATTTTCCTTTTTGCAAAGTAATGCCTGCACCACGATGAAAGTTAAATTCACCTGCCGAATTATATGGCCGCAGCACGGGTGATTGTCTTTTTATACCCAGCACATCCACACTTTTTCTAAATGCCAGGCTCTG
>JANOJO010000328.1:0-7077 GCA_031418795.1 Bacteroidota bacterium
CTCACTTTCCTTTCCCCAAAAATATAATCCGCAACGTTTGTATCATTATCTTAAAGTCAAGCGCCAATGAAATATTTTCAATATAAAGTAAATCGTATTTGCTGCGTTCAATCATTTCTTCCACATTTTCTGCATATCCAAATTGAACCATGCCCCAACTGGTAAGCCCCGGTTTTACTTTCTGCAGATATTTGTAGTACGGAAAACCGGCAACTACTTTATCAATAAAAAATTTTCTTTCTGGTCTGGGCCCAACAAAACTCATTTCACCTTTCAGTATATTCCATAGCTGGGGCAGTTCATCAATCCGCCATTTGCGCATAGTTTTTCCCCAGGCAGTTATTCGTTTATCGCTTTCAGAAGAAAGAGATGGCCCGGCTTGCTCTGCATTTTCCGTCATCGATCTGAATTTATACATAATGAAGGGCCGGCCTTTATAACCAATTCTTTCCTGTTTAAAAATGATGCGGCCTGCAGAAGAAAATTTTACGCGGATAGCAGCAACCAAAAGCAATGGCGATAAAACAAGAAGGAAAAACATGGCAAGAAAAATATCAAGCATTTGTTTTATGTTTTGTTGCCATTCAGGCATCAGCCCGGTTTTTATATCAATAAGCATGACGCCAAATACATTGCTGGTTTTTACGGAGCCGGATAAAATATCCAGCGTATCCGGCAGAATTTTTATTTCAACTTCTTTTTCACTTAACCGCTCAATAATTTTTTCTATTAAATCATGTTCTGATTTTTCTAAAGCGATCACTACCTGTTTTATATGCTGGCGGTCAATTATTATTTCTAATTGATCAAGTGTGCCGTGACAGGGCAATTGTTTTTCAAACAGATTTTTACCAATTTCTTTTGTGCTGATATATCCGGTGTAATGAAAGCCACTTTTCCGGAAACCTTTTTCAGTATTGTTTAAAATTTTTATGGCTGTTTCATCACCACCAATCATAACCGTGTTAAAAGAAATTTTACCAGATACCAATTGTCTTTTGGCTATATTCAATAAAATGAACCTGGCGAAAAAAGTAAAAAAGAAATGAATACCCAACAGGGAAAAAAAAGCGGCGTAATAATAAGTATAATCTTTTTCAAGATTATTGAGATCATTTAAAATAATGGCGAAGTAAAGAAATGCAGAACCAATAAGGCTGCAGATAAACGTGGTGATAAATTCCCGCAGCCGTGATTTTTTATAAATTGATTTGTAAGAACCAACAACGGTGTATAAAATAAGCCAGCCGGCAGGAACAAGAAAAATACCCAACCAGAATTTATTATCCACAGCCAGCCCATCTTCATCACTTACAATAAGACCGAGAAAAGATTTTCGCAGAAAAAAAATAACTGCCCAGGCCAGGGCAGCAGAAAAGAAATCAAAAAAAACATACCAGGCAATATGGATTGGCTTGCTTTCTTTCATCAGTTGGTAATAATATTGTTGCCTATTTTTTGTAAAATCTGGTGAGCCACATCCATCGCCATCAGGCCATCAATTTCTGAAACTATTGTTCTTGTATTATTGTCAATAGCAAATTTAAATTCTTCCAATTCTTTTTTTAGTGCATTCACCTCAGGTGCTTCGGGGTTTAAAACAGCGATTGTCTTTTTCCCATTTACTGTATCAATATCAAAAGTGAAAACATTTGGATCATCGGGTTCATTTCCTTTCAGTTTTATTACTTCTGATTTTTTATTCAGAAAGTCAATACCGATATATGCATCTTTTTGAAACAAACGGATCTTCCTCATCTTCTTCATAGATATTCTTGAAGAAGTAAGATTAGCCACACAGCCATTATTAAATTCAATTCTTACGTTGGCTATGTCGGGTGTTTCCGTCATCACAGCCACACCGCTGGCCGAAATATTTTTTACATCACTTTTTACAATACTTAAAATAATATCAATGTCGTGTATCATCAGGTCAAGTATCACACTTACTTCAGTGCCGCGTGGATTAAATTCTGCCAGCCGGTGTACTTCAATAAACATGGGGTGCAGATCAAGATTTTTTACAGCAAGGAATGCCGGGTTGAATCTTTCCACATGGCCAACCTGCAATTTTATATTCGATTCTTTTACCAGTTTTACCAGCGTATGGGCTTCTGCCATGGTGTTGGCCAATGGTTTTTCCACAAACACATGCCTGCCTTTTTTTATAGCTTTTTCGCAGAGCAGAAAATGATGATCTGTTGGCGCCACTATATCGGCGGCATCTATTAGTTTTAATAATTTATCAGCATCAGTAAATCTTTTCAGATTATATTTTGCAGAAACTTCGGCAGCATTTTTATCATCCGGATCAAAAAAACCAACCAACTCAACATCAGGTATTTCTTTCCAGTTATTAAGATGAAATTTTCCAAGATGACCAACACCAAAAACGCCTACTTTGAGCATTTTTTAAAATTTAATGGCCAAAGATAGTGAAGCAATGCAGCATAGGGCTTGGTATAATTCTTCATCGTAATTCTATGGTAAAATAGATTTGCTTCTATGTAAAAAAATGAAAAAACTTTTTAACGCAAGCAAGCAAAACCCTTATCTTTGCCACCCCCAATTTAATTGGAACGGATCGGTAGTTCAGTTGGTTAGAATGCCGCCCTGTCACGGCGGAGGTCGCGGGTTCGAGTCCCGTCCGGTCCGCAAAGGCTCTGAAAAACTCAGGGCTTTTTTTATGCCATATTATGTTTATATAATTCAGAGTGGAAAGGATGCTTCCTATTATAAAGGATATAGTGAACACCCTTTTTTGCGTCTGCAACAGCACAACAATAAAGAATCGCATTATACTTCTGATAAAGTTCCCTGGCATTTGATATTTATACAGTCTTTTTTTACAAAGAGGGAAGCTTTAATAAGAGAAAGAGTACTTAAAAAATATAGTCACAATCAAATAGAAAAGCTAATAGTTAGCAATTTGAATGAACTGAAGAATCTTATTGGTTAGAATGCCGCCCAGTCATCCCCAACGATGTTGGGGACGGGTTCGAGTCCCGTCCGGTCCGCAAAAAGCCTCAGAGTTTTCTGAGGTTTTTTGTTTGAGTTCAATTATTAAATTATCTGAACTCATTTCTTTCAATCGGCCACTTATGAATTCAAAAAACCACACATTGACTGATTCAATATCATTATAATAGAATCCTTATTTTCGCAACTCAAAGGGATTCTCCGAAGGTCCGGCAGGACTCCCTTGGAGAGTCATTAGACCTTTGATTATAATATCAACTATGCCTTCCAACGCAAACAGACAATTCCTGGATTTTGAAAAGCCCATCAAAGATCTCATTGATACTATAGAAAAGTATAAGCAGGATACTGAAAAGACAAAGGTGGATATGAGTGAGCCCATTCAAAAATTAGAACAAAGTATTCTTGAAAAAAGAAAAGAAATAACGGAAAAACTTACCAGCTGGCAACGGGTGCAGTTGAGCAGGCACCCCGACAGGCCATACACACTTAAGTATATAGAAAAGATGACTACCAATTTTGTGGAGCTGTATGGCGACCGCAATGTAAAAGATGATAAAGCAATGATTGGTGGCTTTGCTTCCATTGATGGAGAAACAGTGATGATCATTGGTCAGCAAAAAGGAATCAATACCAAGATGAGGCAGATGCGGAATTTTGGAATGGCAAATCCTGAAGGCTATCGCAAAGCGCTGCGTTTGATGAGGCTTGCAGAAAAATTTAATAAACCTGTCGTTACATTAATAGATACTCCCGGTGCATTTCCCGGATTGGAAGCAGAAGAAAGAGGACAGGGCGAAGCTATTGCAAGAAATATTTATGAAATGATTCGGCTGAAAGTTCCGGTGATTTGTGTGATCATTGGCGAAGGTGCAAGCGGTGGTGCATTGGGTATTGGTGTTGGCGACCGTGTGTATATGATGGAAAATACATGGTACACTGTTATCAGTCCGGAAAGTTGTTCATCAATTCTCTGGCGCAGTTGGGATAAAAAAGAAGTAGCAGCAGAGCAGTTAAGATTGACTGCAGAAAAAATGCTTGGCTTTGGATTGATTGAAGGTATAATTCCTGAACCAACCGGCGGCACTCACTGGGATTATAATGAAGCAGCAGAGATATTGAAAAATTTTTTGAAACCGGTGCTGAAAGAATTAAAACAAATGTCGCCGGAGGAACGAGTGAATCAGCGGATAATAAAATTTGGAAAAATGGGTTTCTGGGATGAAAGCCCTCTTGCTTCATCAAATGGTGAAGGAATTTAGATCAGGTATATAATTTTTAAAATTTTTTTTAAGCAATTAGTATATTGAATTGATTAAATATTTCCGTGTTACTCCGTGCCTCTCCCGATGAGTCGGGACAAGCTGTGGCAAATAAATAAGTATTTCAAAATGTCTTTACGGCAAAAATTTACAGGAACAGGAGTCGCCATCGTTACTCCTTTTACACAGGAAAGTAAAATTGACTGGCCTTCATTTGAAAAAATAATCAATCACATTATTAATGGCAAGTGTGAGTACATTGTAGTTCTCGGTACCACCGGCGAAAGTGCAACAGTACATGGAAAAGAAAAGCAAGAGGTGTTTTCATTTGTAAATAATATTAATGCCGGACGGGTAACATTGGTAGCCGGCATTGGTGGCAATGATACTTCCGAAATGTTATATGGGTACAAATCATTTGATTTAACCGGGTACGATGCCATCCTCACAGTAAGTCCATATTACAGCAAACCAAACCAGGAAGGCATTTACCAGCATTATAAAATATTAAATGAGGCAACACCCTTACCCATTATACTTTACAATGTGCCTTCAAGAACAGGACAAACTGTAACAGCAGATACACAATTAAGAATAGCACATGACTGTAAAAACATTTTCGCTACCAAGGAAGCCAGTGGCGATTTCAATCTCATTCATCAGATTATAAAATACAAACCTTCAGACTTTATGGTCATCAGTGGTGATGATGGAATAACATTACCGATGATTGCCTGCGGAGCAGAAGGTTTGATTTCAGTAATTGCGAATGCTTACCCAAAAGATTTTTCAGAAATGGTTCGTTTATGTTTGGCAGGAAAATTTACTGAAGCACAACTGCTGCATTATAAATACACAGATATTATCAATTCATTATTTACCGAAGGCAGCCCCAGCGGAGTAAAAGCTTATTTAAGTGAAATGGGATTATGCCAGAATACTTTCCGCCTTCCTGTTTGGAAAGTAAGTGATAAACATCATGAAAAGATTAAGGAGTTGATGAAAGGAGTGGAGTAAATCGGAAAAAGTTAAGCTGATTCTTTTACAATAATAATTTCAATTTAGTGTTTTAATTCGGAATATAAAGATGTAAATTGGCTGATAGCAATTAAAAGAAATCATTGAACCTGATGTACTATATTTTCTTTCTTTCATATTAAACCGGCATTATGAAGACAAAGGAAATCATTAAACTTATTGAAACTGATGGTTGGTATGAGGTAAAGCAAAAAGGCAGCCACAAACAATATAAACATTCAATCAAGAAAGGTTTAGTTACTGTTCCTGTACATCGTTTGTCAAATGATTTATCACCGGGACTCGAAAAAAGCATTTTAAAGCAAGCTCAAATAGAGAAAAAATAATTTAGTAATTTCACTTTAATTTATTCTTATGGTTCGTTATGCAATAATTATTGAAAAAGCACCCGATGGCGGTTATGGCGCTTATGTGCCGGACTTGCCGGGCTGTGTCGGAATGGGAAGTACCAGGGATGAGGTAATGCAAAATATTGCGGAAGCTATAAGTTTTCATTTAGAAGGAATGAAAGCCGAAGGACTGCCTATACCACCATCCACTACAGAAGCAGAAAATCTTATACTGGCTGTAGCATAATTTTCTTTCACCCTTCTCCAATTGGTATATCTGATGCAGCCCATCATGCAAAGATTAAGGAGTTGATGAAGAAGGTCACATCAGTAATTCTCCAATATTGATTTGTTCTTTTTTGGCTTTACTTAAGATCCGGGATTTGATGAAGGAATAACCATAGAAAATGCGGTACACCTTTCCACCATACGACTTTATAATAATTGGCTTTCTAACCTTAAGTATCGGTTTCTTTATTCGAAAAATATTTTTTAAAAAAGAGACTTTTTTAAAAGTATATGTTTTGGTGCCTTATGCAATTGCTTTTTTATGTGTTTCAATATTATTCTTTCTGCTCATGGGAGAACTGCCACTGAAACTATATCCATATAGAGATTTTGTCTATGATCCGCAATCACAAATGGGACCTAATCCCCAGGGTTTAAGTGTAGGAGCATTAATTTTTTTAATTCAATATTTTCTTTCCATTGTTCTTAATATTTTTCTATTAGGGTATGCTTTATTTGTCCTTATTAGATTTTCTTTGAGTTTTAAAAGGGAAAAGCAAACCGAATAAAAGCCATTCTTTATTCACAATAGACTCCAACGGCTAAGAAGCTTATATTAATAGCTTACTTATATAGAAGGATTAAAAAAAATTAATTAAATTGTTACATGATTTTCCTTTTCATTTCCATAACTAACTTGTAAAATGAAATACGCACCTGTTCAAAATTATATTAATGGCAAATTTGTTGATGCCACATCTGCCCGTTCGCTCGATGTTATCTCTCCTTTGGATGGCAACCTGCTTTCTAAGGTACCCATGTCAACAGCAAAAGACTTGGACAATGCAGTGAAAGCCGCCAAAGCTGCATTTCCTGCATGGAGCAAAACGCCAATCAAAGAAAGAGTGCAGGTGTTTTTTAAGTATAAATATTTATTGGAAAAAAACTTAAAGGAGCTGGCTGAATTATGTAGCGAAGAAAACGGAAAAACTTATGGTGAATCCGCTGCTGAAATTGAAAAATGTATTGAGTTGACTGAATTTGCCTGTTCTCTTCCTCAATTAGTAACCGGTGAAGTATTGGAAGTAAGCAGAGGTGTTGAATGCAGAACAGAACATGTGCCGCTGGGCGTAGTTGCTTCCATCGTTCCATTCAATTTTCCAAGTATGGTTCCCAACTGGACATTACCGAATGCCATTGCTTTAGGAAATTGTATGGTAATGAAACCTTCTGAAAAAGTT
>JANOJO010000329.1:0-2686 GCA_031418795.1 Bacteroidota bacterium
TTCATCAATTGTATAATGTGCGGCGTAGGGAAAGTTCTTTACGACAGCAAACTTCACATCATCGTAGCGGTAAGACCTTGTAAATGGGTTTTTCTTAATCAGTTTTATTTCAGCGAAAAAATTTTTTCGGAACCTGTCACCGAGACCGTTGCTTATGTCATTATAGTAAGCGGCAATACGCGTTGTTTCAAGAATTGCCTCTGGTGCGTAAACAACTTTGAAACGGGGCATTATCGCTGATTTATGATTTTCATCGCAGTTTTTTCATCAATCAGCAAAGCGGGGTGTTTGTTATATTTTTTTATGCGCCGGCGTACTTCCTGCTTCTGCCATTCAGGTACAGGGGATTGTTCATCATACAAAACATCTATCAGTTTTTGTTTTCCTTTTTTGTTCTTGTTTACAAAGTCAACCGATTTATCCAGGTCGTTTAATATCTTTTTTTCTTTTTTGCCAGGCGGCCTTTTCATACTGGTTCTATAAGGAGCTTCATCTTCTTCAGCTTTTGTGAAGTCAATATCCATACTGTCAAGAAAAGCCTTTACTGCTTTTTCCTGCTGCTTTGTCTTTGTTTTTACAATTAAAGCCATAGGGTAAAAATACAAAATTATTTTTCGTTTCACCGAAATCTGTCGCGGCCGGTACTGCGTTTACTTTTTTACACCTCCGCCTTCCCCTTTACAAAAAGTAAACCCGTCAATGCCAGCGTGGCGCCAAAAGCTTTCTTCCACGTCGTGTCACCCCAGCTATCGTCAGGCTCAGCCCGAAAAGGAAAGCTTATGCCAGAATTTATAATTGTCACTCATGGAATTACAATAACTTTTCACTACCGGCAAACAATCCTGAAAAGAATGATGGCAGCAGATTTTCAATTGCCGGCTGCCAACCCGATACCAATAAAAATATTTTTTTAATTCAGTTATAGTATAACTTAAGTTAGTATTATATACGGGCAGGAATAACTAAAATTGCCATTGGTTTTATCTGAATGCCTGCTTTTAAACCGGGCCTGTGAAGAAATTAAAGAATAATACTACCTGTCTCTCCCTTAATGAAAAAACAATCTATCCCGCCCGTTGAATCAAGGAACGATCAGTCTGCATGGATTTATTTTCTGAATGGCGCTGTATTCATTGCTCTTTTCCACCGTTATTTTTTTAAAAGCACACCGGTCATTAACTAACTTAATAAAAAGGAGGTACACCGAATCGAATAATTATTCCAACAAACTGCTGTAGTTTATTATGAACCAGTCAAAGCAAACAATTTTTTTTAAACCAAAGACTTTTTCAATTGAAAAAAAACGGCACCAAAATCAAAACAAGGTTCAAAAAATTTTTTTTAGATTTCAGGAAAAATAAAATCAAGTTTTTCAAAGACCCCCCCTGATATTTTATCCATGTATCTACAAATTGGTATATTCTTTATAGTTAGACAAAATAAATTGTAAACAATTAAAATAGTATTATATGAAACTCAAATTATTGCTTTTTATATTAATCAGCTTCGTTTGCATTAAAGGATTTTCACAAGACCCTATGGCGAGTATTAAAAAATCTAAAGCAGAAAAAGATAAAGATGAACAAAAGCTTAATGCAAAAGGTAAAGCGGAATATGACAAGGCTAAAGCCGAATTTAAGAATCTTCAAAATGCAACATTTGAACTTGCACCCAATGAAATTGTGAACGGGGATCTAAAAGGATTACTGGGTCTTTCAAATGAAAAGCCTGATGAGAAGTTAGCAGCAACCCAAAACGAGGAAAACAAAAAGAATCAAAAAGAGATAAATGCAAAGTTGAAAAAAGATTCTAAAAATGATAAAGCTGATTTAAATTTTGATGCCAAAGCCTCTCCCCCGGTAGGTGCATCCTGGACTGACTCTTATTATTGGAACTCAGCCTATCATACACCGGTAAAAAACCAGGGGTGGTCCTGTGGTAGTTGCTGGGCATTTGCTACCTGTGCAGCTTTTGAACATACGTATAAAAAATGGTGGGGAATTCAATTAGATTTATCAGAACAGGATATGGTTGCCTGTGGTGTTACATGTTGGGGATTTGATGCCGGAAGTTGTGAGCGGGGCGGTTTCACAGAAGCGGCTTTGGAATACATGAGATGCAAGGGGGTTGCAAGTGAGGCATCCTACCCATATACAGCTACAAGTGGACCTTGTTATGTTAGGGCTAAATTCAAGTCTGCTTACACCTGGGGACGAATTGCCTACTACTATCAGAGAGATTGGATTAAATATTTCATCACCATATATGGTTCAGTGACAACTTCTATGAAAGCGGGTATCAGTACATTCCAAAGTTATGGTGGGGGAGTTTACAATGGCTATCCTTCAAATATTAACGTGTTTGATATTGATCATGTTGTTACCATTGTAGGCTGGTATGAGCCCTGGTACTGCTGGATCATCAAAAATTCATGGGGCACAGGATGGGGGCCGTATGGTGGCTACGCTTATGTACGATATGACAATTGTAATATAGGAAATTTAGTTAATTATGTTCACCCCAATTATTAAACTTAAATAAATTAAATGTTTCTCGTCAAATTAATTGTAAATGCTAAATACCTGATGTTATGAGTGTATATATTTTGAAAGGGTTTGGTATTATCAGTTTCTTATTTATTACTATTACATGTAACGTTAATAGCGGACATTCTACCAGTCAGAAA
>JANOJO010000330.1:0-3968 GCA_031418795.1 Bacteroidota bacterium
ATTCTGACTGGGCAATTATTGCCACTGAATTAGGAATATGGTCAACAGATAATCTTAATGCGGCCTCTACTGATTGGGATCCTACTAATAGCGGGCTTGCCAATGTAAGAGTTGACATGCTGCAATACAGAACTGGCGACAGAACCATTGCTGCCGCCACTCATGGTCGTGGTTTATTTACTGCTGTAGTTCCTATTACTACTACACCCGATATTAGTTTTGCGGCTTCTTCAGCATCTGTAACCGAACAAACAATTTCTAATAATAGCTGTCGATCTTATTCTGACTATTCAGTAAATATGTTGATTGCAAATGCACCAGCAGGTGATGCAACAGTAACCCTGAGTGTGCAGGCAGGAGCTACTGCATCTTCAACCGTGGACTACAATTTTACAACGAATGGAAATTTCAGTTCACCAAGCAATACAATAATATTTACAAATGGAGTTACTACTTCCAAAACAATTAATATAAGAGTGTATGATGATGCTGAAGTGGAATCTGCACAGCAATTTACTTTTATTTACTCCATTTCAGGTACTACAGATGCTGTCGCTGGTGCTTCAAACCAAACATACACGCTTACAATAAATGATAATGATTCAGGGCCAACAGGTGCATCAAACGCTGCTTATACAGTTGCTGCTTACGATGTAAATGCAACTTCCACATCTCCTTTTCAAAGTGGAAGCAGAAGAGCAAGATTGCAATATCTGGTTACGGCTGCTGAACTGACTGCAGCAGGTTTGGTTGGCAACAGGCAAATAACTGAACTGGCCTGGAATATAATTACAAAGAGTTCCACAAATGCGTTTACAGGATTTACTATTTCAATGGCGCATACAGCGGTTGCAAATCTTAATACAGGATTTATTGCACCGGTATTTACGCAGGTATATTCTGCCAATTACTCTGTGCCGGGTACAGGTTGGCAAACAATAACTTTTACCACTCCATTTACATGGGATGGTACAAGTAATCTGTTAGTTCAGACATGTTTTGATAATGGAGCCGGAGCACCAATGCCGGGTAATGATATTGTGCAGGGCACATCAACTCCTTTTGGTGCCGGTACAAGAGCTACTGCATTGAATACAGCAACTGGCGGACCAACAGCGGGATGTGCATTAGGTACAAATTTGGTAAGTGATAGCCGTCCGCAATTCAGATTTACACAAGCAGTACCACAAACTCCTGTTGAATCTGTATTGAATTCATCTAAGTCAACTTACCTGGGGCCAAACTCCGATGTATATTTTTATTCTGCTGCAGACGGGGAGTTGATTGCAAGAATAAGAAACTTAACAGCGCATGATTATGGATGTACAAGTATTGAAATAGACAGGGCAGGTACCGGCAGTACACAATTCTGGAATGCACTTACAACAAATTACCTGATGAATAAATCTTTCAGAGTAATTCCAACAACAAATAATCCGTCGGGCCAGTATGAAATCACTCTTTATTTTTCACAAGCGGAAGTAACGGGATGGCAAACTGCTACCGGGCAAGTGTGGGCTAGCATGCAGTTGATAAAACTGCCAAGCCAGATAAGTAATGTAACACCCGCCACACCAGAACCTGATGGTATTGGTACTGTACAAGTGGTTTCACCAACACTGGGAACATTGGGCACTCATTATACCATTACATATTCTTTCAATAATGGATTTTCAGGATTTGGTGCAGGTGTACCCGGTTCATCGGGCACATTGCCTGTTACCTTATTAAGTTTTTCAGGAAGATTGCAAAAAGAAAATGCGCAACTTGAATGGGCAACGGTATTTGAACAAAACAACCGCGGCTTTGAAATTGAAAAATCTTTTGATGGTATCAATTTCAAAAAGATTGGTTTTCTTGCCTCTGCTGGAAACAGTATCATCACCCGCCATTATAATTTTACTGATCCGCAAAAAGCTATTGAATTTAATTATTACAGGTTAAAAATAGTTGACCTTGATAATACTTTTAAATACAGTGATATTGCTTTGGTAAAAAATACCAACAGTAAACAGGATGTATTTGTAATGGGCAATCCGTTCAGTTCACAAATCAATATCCGCTTTGCAAAAGTGCCCGGCGATAAAGTAGCCGTAAGTATTTATGATATGAAAGGAAGTAAAATATATGCAGCCGGTTTTGAGAAACAGGATCAATCCACCTTGCAGATAAATACAGGAACTAAATTTATGGCAGCAGGTATTTATTCCATTGTGGTGGAAACAGGAGGTCAGGTTTATAAACAAAAACTTTTGAAGCAATAAATATCAATTGAAAAGATAATTAGAAAGCCCCTTAAGATAAAAGGGGCTTTCTGTTTATAAACGCATTTGTTTATAAGAATTAATTAAACCATTTGTAGAAGAATCATGTGATGGAATTTTTTCATCATCTTTTAATTCAGGTAAAATTTTACTGGCTAATTGTTTACCCAGCTCAACTCCCCATTGATCAAAGCTGAAAATATTCCAGAGCACACCCTGAACAAATATTTTGTGCTCATAAAAAGCAATTAATTGCCCGAGAATAAATGGTGTAATTTTTTTTATAAGAAATGAATTGGTGGGTTTGTTACCTGCAAATACTTTGTAGGGGAGGAGTTTAGAAATTTCTTCGTTACTCAATCCGGCTTTTGCTAATTCTATTCCTGCTTCTTCATCCGTTTTTCCATTCATCAGCGCTTCCGTTTGTGCAAAGAAATTTGAAAGCAATTTGTTATGATGATCTCCTAATGGATTATGACTTTGTGCCGTTGCAATAAAATCACATGGGATCAATGGTGAACCCTGGTGAATTAATTGATAAAACGCATGTTGCCCATTTGTACCCGGCTCACCCCAGATGATGGGGCCGGTACTGTACTCCACCACTTCGCCATTGCGATCAATTGTTTTTCCATTGCTTTCCATATTGCCTTGCTGAAAGTAGGCTGCAAACCGATGCAGGTATTGATCGTAAGGCAGAATGGCTTCACTTTGTGAACCAAAAAAATTGGTGTACCACAAACCAATCAATGCCATCAGCACTGGAATATTTTTATCAAAAGAACTTTCTTTAAAATGATTATCTGATTCATGAGCACCTTTCAATAAATCTTCAAAATTTTTATACCCGATAGTAAGCGCTATGGAAAGTCCAATAGCACTCCACAATGAATAACGGCCACCAACCCAATCCCAAAACCGAAACATGTTCTTTTTATCAATGCCAAATTTTACAACTTCGGTTTCATTGGTACTTAACGCAACAAAATGTTTGGCAATATGTTCCTCTTCAATTGCATGTTCCAGAAACCAATCTCTTGCAGTAAAGGCATTGGTCATGGTTTCCTGTGTAGTGAATGTTTTTGATGCAATCAGAAAAAGAGTTCTTTCCGGTTTTATTTTTTTCAATGTTTCGGCTATATGCGTGCCATCAATGTTTGAAACAAAATAAGTTTGAATATCCTCTACCCAATATGGTTTCAATGCTTCTGTTACCATCAGTGGGCCGAGGTCACTGCCGCCAATACCGATATTGACTATGTATTTTATTTTTTTTCCGGTATAACCTCTCCATCTGCCTTCATGTACACGGTTGCTGAAACTTTTCATTTGCCGCAGCACTTTTTTTACCGCAGGCATTACGTTTTCGCCTTCAGCATAAACAGGCTCCCCGGAAAATTTTCTTAAAGCAGTATGCAGCACTGCCCGGTTTTCAGTTTCATTAATTTTTTCTCCATTGAACATGGCTTCAATACCTGATTTGAGTTTACATTCTTCTGCAAGTTGCAGTAGTAGTTGAATTGTTTTATCTGTAATAACGTTTTTAGAATAATCAAAAACAACATCCTTTACGCACATAGAATATTTTGAAAACCTGTCTTGATCGTTTTGGAATAAATCTCTCATGTGCACATTTTCCATTTCAGAAAAATGTGATTTCAATTGTTGCCAGGCTTCAGTAGTTGTTGGGTTAATTTTTGGTAG
>JANOJO010000331.1:0-2182 GCA_031418795.1 Bacteroidota bacterium
CATCCGGTGACATATTGAAGGTGTAAACTTTTTCAGCTTGTGCAGTAATTTTTTTTGTCACTTTATTATATAAATACATGGGATATCTCTGGTCCAACAACATTGACTTGTCTCTTTGGATCAGTAAATAATCGCCAAATGGTAATATATGAGTGATAAATGTATTTGCATCTTTTCCATTTGTGTCGATAAAAGGAAGTTTAATAAAGCGATCCTTATCAAGAAAAAATAATCCCTGGTCGGTTGCGGCGTAGAGAACTCCTTGATCATCTCTTGTCAATAAATTAATTATTGGAACGATTGAATCTTTTAGAGTAACGGTTTTTAATCTTCCATTTACCAGGCAGTTGATTTTATTGCTATTGGTCACTACCCATACTGAATCGTCGCCCATTTCCATTACACAGTTCACAATATCATAATTGAGTCCATTTTTTGATGTATAGTTAATGAAGCGGGAACCATCATAAACACTTAATCCGTTTACGGAGGTGAAATATAAACGACCCTTGCTGTCCTGGTAAATGTTTTTTATCTGATTACTGATAAGGCCATCTTTAGGTGTATAATGCACAAAAGGGTATTGTTGTGCAATGCTGTTGACACAAATAAAAAAGTATGCAAGAATGATGGTGGCCTGTTGCATACTTAAATTTACAGAATTGGAATTACTCCAGGTAAAATTTTACTTTATAGTCATCAACAGTGAATCGCTACAGTTGACAGAGAAAGTCAGATTCTGACAATACGATTGCAGTTGAATCCATAGAATAAACCCATTTAATGCAATAGGATAATAATATTTTCAAGGAATAATTGATAAACATAGCTTTGGCATAATAAACTACTGAACCAAAATGGTGCAAGAAATGAAAATAGTCTTTACGGACAAAAAAGTAACCGCCTGGGGCGGCATGAAGCTGATGAAAGATATGGTTGATAGCATTGGGATAAAAAAAATCATGAGTGAATTAGACTTGCCACAGAAGGGCTCCAACCGGGGCTATGAAGCTATTCAAATCATCGAATGTTTTTGGACAAGTATCTGGATAGGCGCAGGCAGATTCAGCCATTCAGCCTACTTGCGATATGACAAAGTATTACAAAAGATATTTGGTTGGAAGCAAGCACCCTCACAAAGTACATACAGTAGATTTTTTCAAAAATTCAGTTGGAAACGAAATACAGAAGTATTTGTGCCACTACAGAAATGGTTCATAGATAATTTAAAAATAAAAAACATCACGGTAGATTTTGATAGTTCTGTAATGACCCGGTATGGGGAGCAAGAAGGCAGCAAAGTGGGTTACAATCCAAACAAGCCAGGCAGAGCTTCGCATCATCCGTTGATGGCATTTATAGCGGAAACACGCATGGTAGCCAATGCCTGGCTTCGACCCGGCAACACAGCGGCATTGAGTAATTGCAAGGCATTTATAGATGAGACATTTGAAATACTAAAAGATAAAGAAGTAGGATTGGTAAGGGCCGATAGCGGATTTTATGCCCATGATTTTTTGAATTACCTGGAAACAGAAAAACAATCCAACTACATCATAGCCGTAAAAATGTATGCCACCATAAAGAAAGAATTACAATTACAAAAAACATGGTGGACAATAAAAGACGGAATGGAAATATGCGAATTTGAATATCAATCCCCCGAATGGAAAAAGCCAAGAAGAATGGTAGTGGTAAGAAAAAACATTGAAATACTTACCAAAGCAACGGGTAAACTTTTATTGTTTGATGAACCAGTTGGCAAATACCGCTACAGCCTGTATGTTACCAATCTTGATTTACCGGCAGAACAAATATGGCTCAGCTACAAAGACAGGGCTGATGCTGAAAACAGGATAAAAGAACTGAAATATGATTTTGGATTAGACAGTTTTTGCATGGATAAATTTTGGGCAACCGAAGCAGCATTTAGAACCATCATGATAGCTTATAATCTGATGAGTTTGTTCCGGCAGATAGTACTTAAATCCAAGTCACAAAGCACTTTAAGCACCCTAAGATTCAAATGCTTTGCATTAGGAAGTTGGATAAGCAAACATGCCGGAAAAACCATGTTAAACATATCAGCAATTGGAGAAAAACGAAAATGGTTGGATGGTCTTTTCGATATAGCTAAGAAAAATGATCAGTCATTCTTTTTTTCTAATGCATAATCTGGGTT
>JANOJO010000332.1:0-3229 GCA_031418795.1 Bacteroidota bacterium
CATGGCCCCAGCTCATGTGTCCCCAGCGGATTCCCATCGGGTTGTACTGGTAAAACAAATGATATTCTCCATTGTGAAAGATCAAACCGTTCGGATCATTCATCCAGTGCAGTGCCGGAGTAAAATGAAATTGCGGACGAAAAATCTCTTTATACAACGCCTGCTGGGAAAATGTTGTTGAATAAAAAAACAATAAACAAAGAAGTAAATAAAAGCGAAACATAAATTATTAATTATAGGAAAAAATATAAAAAACAAAGGCAGGATAATTCAACCACCTGTTTTCTGAAAAGGGTTTTTCAATAGTGTTACAATGTCTTCATCTTTTTCATTGGGATAATCACGGTCTATTCCATATCGGATTTCTTTTGGGTCAAGTTTCATAAATGTGCCAAGCAGCCGGTCCCAGATAGAGAAGATAGCGCCATAATTACTGTCGGTATAAGGTTGTTTCCAGTGATGATGCACTTTGTGCATATTGGGAGATACAAGAATATAACTCATAGAACGATCAAGCCATTTGGGCAAACTGATATTGGCATGCTCAAATGCAGCGCTGAATACAAGCACGGTTTGATAAATCATAACTGCATACATGGGGGCGCCGCTTACTGCTATGCCTATAAAAAAGAAAATACCCCGCAACACACTTTCCACTGGGTGGTGACGAAGGCCGGTGGTAACATCCACATTATTATCTGCGTGATGCACCACATGAAAACGCCAGAGAAATTTTATTTTATGTTCAACTAAGTGAACCAGCCATCCGCCAAAAAAATCAACAATTAATATGGTTAAAAAAATGGTGGCTAAAATACCGGCATCCAGCCAATGAATAATGCCAAACTGATTGACCGAACTCCAGTCGCTTATTTTTATGATGATGATGGCTAAAAAAGTATGAATGATAAGATGAATTACAGTTAATCCAAAATTAACAGCAGCATGACGCAGCCTTGTTTTTTTAAATCGTAAATGCAAAAGCGGGATAGCCCCTTCAATAATCCAGAAGAATAACAGGCCGCCAACAAGAAATGCCATCCGCTCCAGCGGACGTTGCTCCAGCGTTTCAAAGTAGTTGATAAATTGATTCCACATAGATAAAGTTGTACTGAAAAGTTACGGCATTTATTTAAGATTCATTATGCGTGTCATCGGGAAGAATAAATTCATATTTACAATCAAAACAATGGTACACGGTTTCTACAGGCGGGGCAAAGCTGGTAAGAAGAAAACCAATGAATACACTAAACCAGTTGCCGGGTTTTCTGGGTGTGCTTATAAATTCCACATTGTGTGAGCCGCAACGCGGACAAACTGTTTGCAATTTTTGTTCTGCACGATATTGATTTAATAATTCAGTTGCATTTTTAGCATCTGCATCAGCCACCATCAATTTTATTCCACCCACAGCATTTGTCCAGATCGGATTTATAGTAACAGTATTTTCATCTTTCAGCCAGCAATCAATGCCATCATTTTGTAAACGACCAAGAATAATATTGGCATCAATATAATTTGAGTAAGAGTTTATTGGAATAAAATTCATTGCATAAAAATAATAACTATGACAGAGTAAACATAGTTTATTATAAACGTCATCAATTATCTGGATTGTGAGTATGATAAGCCTCCCCTTCGGGGAGAGCCGTCCCGACGAGTCGGGATTTAGAAGGGCTGGGTTGTCTTCTACTGATTCAGCATTAACGGCATCACCAGCATCATCAGTTCTTCATTTTCGTCTTGCTCTGTTGGTTTTATAATGCCGGCTTTTGTTGGTGTTGACAATTCAATTTTTATTTCATCGCTGTCAGCAGCGCTGAGCATTTCAATTAAAAATTTTGCATTGAATGCAATGGTCAGGTCCTGACCATCATACTGGCATTTCATTCTTTCATCACCTTCAAAACTAAAATCAATATCCTGTGCAGTCAGTTCAAGTTCGCTGCCGGCAATTGCAAGCGCCACCTGGTTGGTGCTTTTATTACTGAAAATACTTACCCGGCGCAGCGCTCCCTGGAAATCATTTTTATTCACCGTTAATTTATAAGGATTGTCAGTTGGTATCACCACTTTATAATCGGGGAAACGGGCATCAATAAGGCGGCAACTCATTTGCGTGGTGCCATGTTTTACAAAAAGATGATTGCTGTTGTAGCTTATAGATATTTCATCTTCATTAAAAGGCAGGGCTGTTTTTAAAAGAGAAAGCGGCTTTTTAGGAACAATAAACGAATCACTCTTCGGACAGCTTACATCGGTTCTTTTATAACGAACCAAACGATGCGCATCTGTTGCTACTGTTTGCATTCCTTTTTTATCAAGCTCAAAAAATACTCCCGTCATAGCAGGGCGCAAATCATCATTGCTTACTGCAAATAATGTTTTATTGATTGCTGTAATTAATGCTACTGCTGTTGTTTTAAATGTAGTGGTATCGTCTGCAGCCGGTTCTTTTGGAAAGTTGTCAGGATTTTCACCCATCACTTTATATTTTCCGTTATCACTGGTTAATTCAATTCCGAAATTTTTATCAATAGTAAATGTCAGCGGCTGGTCAGGAATGTTTTTCAAACTATCCATCAGAATTTTTGCCGGAATACAAACCTTGCCCGTGTCTTTGGCCTCAATATCCATTTGAATACGCATCACTGTTTCCAGGTCGGTAGCCACCACGCTGAGTTTATTTTTATCCACTTCAAATAAAAAATCTTCGAGTATCGGCAATACGGTATTGGCATTAATAACGCCGGCAATATGCTGCAGTTGTTTTAGCAAAGCGGATGAGGAAACGATAAACTTCATCTTATAATTGGTTTGTGGCGAAGCTAATGATTTTTAAGTAATAGCCAACACGGGAAACACGGCTGTGGATTACCGGAAATAGGATGCTGAAAAATATGTTGTATTTTACCAGTGTAAAAAATCAATAACTATGAAACAACACCTGAAACAGGGATTTCTTCCCGCTATCTTTTTATTCTTTTTTTTATCAGCACAAGCCCAGGCGCCTGCATATAATCAAAACTCTGCACGTTCCAATCATCCTAAAATGATGTCTCCGGGTTTTGGTTTTCAAATGACGTCCCAATACGGTGTGGCATTGAAAGGCCAGTCTGTGGATTCATTATTTTTTCGTGGCAATGGCCCTGGTTTTAAAATGGATGCCGGTTATTCGTTTGGCAATTTTGGCATTGGTTTCACCAGTGGATTTGTTTCTTCACAAACA
>JANOJO010000333.1:0-2898 GCA_031418795.1 Bacteroidota bacterium
CAGGTAAAAACTGTCCAGGGCTATTTTGATTTTATTCTTGATACTGTTGCTGCCGACCACGATTATAATTTTTACCTGAATATGCTAAAAACAAAAGGTGCAATGGTATGTGTTGGATTGCCCGGTAAGCCAGCAGTTGTGCCGGCATTTACCCTTGTTTTCCAGGGCAGAAATCTTGCCGGCTCTTTAATAGGGGGCATTGCAGAAACCCAGGAGATGCTGGATTATTGTGCAGCCAATAATATTACTTCAGATGTGGAAGTGATCGATATTAAGGATATAAATAAAGCCTATGTGCGGATGGAAAAAAAAGATGTGAAGTACAGGTTCGTTATTGATATGGCAACACTTTAGTAGTCTTTACATTTTTGAAATAAATATTTTAACCACAGTGTTTGCTGTGGTTTTTTTGTGAGGCTTGCGGATTTATGGATTAGATCAATTTATCCGGTGTTACCGGTAACTGCCTCACTCTTTTCCCTGTAGCATTATATACCGCATTAATAATTGCTGGAGCAACCCCAACAATTGCAATTTCGCCAATACCTTTTGCACCGGTCGGGCTTATAATCATATCTGCTTTATTTACAAATAATATATCCATCGGTGGCGCATCTGCACATACGGGTACATGATAGTCAACAAAATTGGTGTTGATATAACGGCCAAAGCGGTGATCCATCAAAGTCTCTTCTGTCATCGCCATACCAATGCCACCTACTGCACCACCTACCATCTGGCTGCGGGCAGTTTTTTCACTTATAATTTTTCCGGCATCGGCTACTGATACCATGTGTTTAAGTTTTATAACTCCGGTTACCGGGTTTACATGCAGCTTTACAAAATGTACTGAAAAGGAATTGGTAACATATTTATCACGCTGGGCAAAACCAGTTGATGTTTTGGAAACCTGCAACTCTTGTTTGCCGCTTTGTTTAAACATGTCAGTAAAATGTATGATAACTGATTTATCAGTTGCTGAAAACAAATTTCCATTTTCATATTTTATATCATCAGCTTTCAGGGATTTAAAACCTGCAATATTTTCAATGGCCATTTCTTTCAGGCTTTGTTTGATCGCATCACAAACTGCTATTACTGCCGAGCCTACTGTAGTTGCCGAACCTGATCCGCCTTGTGTTGGGCCAGATGGAAATTCTGTATCACCCAATTCAAATTTTATTTTATTATCATCCAATCCCATGTGCTCACTTGCTATTTTCACCATTGCTGTAGATGTGCCGGGCCCCATATCGCTTACTGCACTTTGCAATATTAATGAGCCATCAGGTTTTAAAATCCCTTTTGCAGTTGCATTATTTCTTCCTGCACCAAACACGCCTACAGCCATTCCATAACCCACCATCATTCCATCTTCTTTTAATGAACCGGGAATAGTTGGCCTTTTACTCCAACCGATTTTTTCTTTACCAAGTGCATAGCATTCTTTTAAATATTTTGTGGTCCATGGCAGTTTACTATGCGGGTGTACTTCAGCATGATTTATTAAACGCAATTCTATTGGATCAATATTTAATTTATAACTCAACTCATCCAATGCGCTTTCCAGTCCAAAACATCCGGTAGCCGGGCCGGGGCCACGCATCCATGTCGGTGTATTAATATCAAGCGGTAATATTTTATAACTTGTATTTACATTGGGGCAATCATATAAAAATTGCGAAACATTCACAATGCCTTCCTGGAAATCTTCATAAGTTGAAGTATTGCTTACAGCCTGGTGAGTGATGCCTGTAAGTTTTCCATTTTTATCTGCGCCTATTCCAATTTTTTGCCATGCTTGCGGACGATAGCCAACCATGGTGAACATTTGCTCACGGTTCAATGTGAGTTTAACCGGACGGTTTAATTTTTTTGCAGCAATTACAGCAGCATGTACATGCGGCCAGCTTCTTAATCCACTGCCAAAGGCGCCACCAACATATTCAGTAATCACTTTTACATTTTTTTCATCCAGTGCAAATAATCTTGCTAATTCTGATTTTACACTCACCGGCCCCTGCGATTTATCATACACTGTTAATTTATTGCCATCCCATGCAGCGATGGTGCCATGCATTTCCATCGGGTTATGTGTTTCAATCGGGATGAAATATTCTTCTTCTAATTTTACTTCTGCATTTTTCCAGGCATCTTTTTCTTTTCGCAGGTACTCGCCACGGGGTTTTAATATTTTATCATTGAATTTATTTTTTTCAAAATCAGTTACAGGTTCTTCTTTATTGTATTCCACTTTTACCAGCGATGCTGCATGAACAGCTCTTTCATAAGTATCAGCCACCACCATGGCTATTGGCTGGCCGTTGCTCACTACAAGATTGTTTTGAAAAACTCTGAAACCTGTGTAATCTCTTGTACCAGGATTTTTTGAACTACCTGCCGGATAAAATCCCGGCACTACCGGGCAATTGAGATAATAAATAATATCCAGTACACCGGGAGCATTTTTTGCTTCGTACAGGTACATGTTTTTTACAGATCCTTTTGCAATAGTGCTGCATACAAAAACTCCGTAAGTAAGATTGGGAACTTTATGCTCCGCAGTAAATATTGCTTTGCCAGTTACTTTGGCTATGCCATCCACACGGTCTTCATCCGCAGGCATTGTAAGGTTGTTGAAATAATTTTTATTCATACTCTGTTACTTGTAATAAAATGAGTGATTTTTTTTCAGATCAATGATTTATTCAGCGCTTCAATAATTGCTGCCTTCCCTAATTTTATTTTAAATTCATTATGCTGATATGTTTTTGCTCCTGTCATTGCTAATTCGGCTGCAGCAGTAAATGTTTCGTGTGTACAATTCTTTCCGGTTAAAAATTTTTCAACTTCGGTCAATCTCCAGGGTTTATGTGCTACACCACCCATTGCAATACT
>JANOJO010000334.1:0-4191 GCA_031418795.1 Bacteroidota bacterium
AACAAGCGGCTTCAATACCAGGTTTATGATGTTACATCTTTACTTAATAATGGAAACAATGCAGTGGGAGTGATGGCAGGCAATGGCTGGTACCGCGGTTTTCTTGCATGGAGTGAACAGAAAAATATTTATGGAAAGAAAATGGGATTATTATTTCAGTTGCATATTAATTACAGTGATGGAAGTTCCTCAATAGTAACTTCTGATGAAAGCTGGAAATCTTCAACAGGTTCTGTTCGCTATTCAGAAATCTATCATGGAGAAACAATTGATGCAAGAGAAGAAAAGACTGGTTGGTCAACTGCAAATTACAATGATGCTTCATGGAGTGGCGTAACAACTGCGAATTACTCAAATGAAAATTTACTGGCTACTTATAATGAACCGGTAAAAAAACATGAGATATTTAAGCCAATAAAAATATTTAAAACACCGGCGGGAGAGCAGGTAATTGATTTTGGACAAAACCTTGTGGGCTGGGTAATGCTGAAAGCAAAAGGTGCAGCAGGAAATAAGATTACCATTCAACATGCGGAAGTATTAGATAGAAAAGGAAATTTTTATATAGAAAATCTGCGTGCCGCAAAAGCAACTGCCACTTATATTTTAAAAGGAGATGAAGAAGAAAGTTTTGAACCGCATTTTACTTTTTTCGGATTTCGTTATATAAAAGTTGAAGGTTATCCGGGTGAATTGAAGCCTGAAAATTTTACAGCTATTGCATTGTACAGCGATATGAAACCAACGGGCACATTCACTTCTTCGCATCCACTCATCAATCAACTACAGCATAATATTCAATGGGGGCAAAAAGGAAATTTTCTTGATGTGCCAACCGATTGTCCGCAGCGGGATGAACGATTGGGATGGACGGGTGATGCACAGGCATTTTCAAGAACAGCAGCATTTAATTTTGGCGTCAATAATTTTTTTGCAAAATGGATGAGAGATTTTGAAGCTGATCAGCAACCCAACGGAAGTGTACCCTTTGTTATTCCCAATGTATTGACTCCAACTTCCGGAGGTTCTGCCGGCTGGGCAGATGCGGCAACCATCATTCCCTGGAATATGTATCTCGCTTATGCAGATAAAAAAATTCTTGAAAATCAATACAGCAGTATGAAAGCCTGGGTGGGCTATATGGAAAAAAACAGTACAGGTAATTTATGGAACACAGGTTTTCATTTCGGTGATTGGCTTTTTTACCGGCCTTTTGATGATAATGATGGACGGTCAGCAGTTACTGATAAATATTTGATTGCACAATGTTTCTTTGCACACTCCACTCAACTTTTAATAAATGCAGCAAGAGTTTTGAATAAAAAAGAAGATGAAGAAAAATACAGTTTGCTTTTACAAAAAATAAAAGAAGCATTTATGAAGGAGTATGTAACTGCAAACGGAAGATTAGTATCCGGTACACAAACAGCCTATGTGCTTGCACTGAATTTTGACATGCTTCCTGAAACCATGCGGCAGCCAACAGCAGAAAGACTTTTTCAGAATATTAAAAGTTATGGTACACATCTTACCACTGGTTTTTTAGGCACACCTTATTTATGTCATGTGCTTTCAAGATTTGGCAATACTGAACTTGCTTATGAATTATTGCTGCAGGAAACTTATCCATCATGGTTGTACCCTGTAAAAATGGGAGCCACTACTATTTGGGAAAGATGGAATGGCATAAGACCCGACAGTACATTTGAACCCGCATCCATGAATTCATTTAATCACTATGCCTACGGCGCTATCGGCGACTGGATGTACCGTGTGGTGACAGGAATTGATACGGATGAAGATGGGCCGGGTTATAAAAAAATAAAAATTCAACCACATATTGGCAAAGGATTGACACATGCGGCTGCCACACTTCAAACTTATTATGGTGAGTTAAGTTCTTCCTGGAAAACGGAGAATAATAAATTAATTTTTGATGTGGTAGTGCCGGCAAATACATCCGCCACAATTTCTATTCCGGCAAAAAATGCAGAATCAGTTTTTGAAAATGATAAAAAACTGAATGAAGTAAATGGAATACAGATAAAAGGAATGGAGAATGGATATTTAGTAGTGAGTGTGGGGTCTGGGAGTTATCATTTTGTGGTGAAATAAAATACACTCAGCGTGTTTATTTTCAAAATAAAACATTGTAGTTATTGAATAAAAATGAAATTCCTCCGGGTGTCACGAAGGACTCCTTTGGAGAGTCCCTTAGACAAATAAAAGGATTCTTGTCATGGCTGTATGACAAGACACTAATGGAACGGAATTGTTGTTGTTTATAGGTTGTTAGTGAGCTGTCAGTAAGGGCAAAAAATCAATGCCTGATTATTTTACCAGTCAGCATTAACTCTTTTGAACTCAGAGAAAAGAATTTAAAAATCCTTTGCCGTATATTTTCCCTTATTAGCCCTTTTGAACCTGGTTAAGTAATCATTCAGGGAATAAACAAGATAAAGTTCCTTAGCGCCATATACGTCGCCACTTATTTTTGGATAAGAATAAATATACTCCATACTAAACTGTTTCGTCTTCCATACATATTGATCCCTGAAATTGTTACTGGTATTAACAACTTCTTTTTTTGATTTGCTGGTTGATTCGTTATTGCTCAGGTCAGCAGTAGGCGGGCCAAAGGAATTTTTGCATGCATCAATAAGTTTGATATAGCTCTCCGGCGGTACGCGGACAACAATCTTTGAAAGTGTATCTTTAATGTAAAACAACTCAATTGTTTTCACAGGAATATCCTCAATCTTTTCCCTGGTATAATCAATGAGCACTTTATCAACCCCGTCTGCATCTTTCTTTTTCATACCATAGCCCATGTTGAATTTTGTGCCGAGCTTATAAATTTTAAACCCCTTATTATTTTCCAGGTTTTTGAGATTTTGTGCCTGCAAATTTATTGTGACAAACATACTCGCCGTCACAAATATGAACAAGAAATTGATTTTTTTCATTGAATAATTTTTTGTTGATACTAGCCTGCGGGACTACCTGCAAGAATCGTGCAAGTGTGGGAATAAAATAAATTGAAAAAGAAGTTGCTTGTAATTTTCAAAAAAATCTATGAGGAAATTATCAGTCAGATCATTTATCAATTTGCTCCATCCAGCGCATCCTGTATGCATTTATCGCCGTTTGCCCCAGCTTTTTTATTAAGCGGTAATTAACTACAATACCAACCGGGGCGCCTATTACAGGAATAAGTTGTGCCATTTTTGCCAGGTCAATATAATCTCTGTACTCCTGTTGCAGTGTTCTCCAGTCAAACTGGTGAATATCTTCCGGAAACTGTTTACTCTGTTCCTGCCAGTTTACCATTTTAATATAAACATTTTTCCGGTGTTCGTGACTTGAAAATGCCAGTTGAAAAATATACAGCATATAAATTCTTTCTTTATAATCATTCACATTATGCCCATACACAGATGCGATTTCAAAAAGCAATTTCAATTTTAAACCAAGCAGGATAGGGAAGTCAGCCAAGCCAAACAAAATACCACCGGCTCCGGTTATTCCACCTTCTGCTGCTGCCGTTCTACGGTAAAAACTTATTTTTTCTTCAATAATTGCTTCACGTACTTCTAATGATTTATCTTTTCTTGCATCAGCAGTTGTTAAGCCAGCTCCAAACAAAACTGCACGAATCATTTGTTTAAGAGTAGCCGTAACTGCCTGGTGTATCCGTTCCGGTATCATGCTGTTCATTTTAACTTGCATCCGTTTTGATATACGGTTGAAAAAGCCGGGTTTGCTCATCATCTTTTTTTGCCAGGTCTTTAATTCATGCTGAACTGATTTTTCGTATGTGGTCATATCTCTGTGCATTCAAATTAAAGGTAGGAAGTCTGCGGCAGGGTTGAGGCATTATTGAGTTGTAGTGGCCTTAGGGCCGGAGTAAGTGAAAAATTTTGTAAGTGATTTTGTGTTATAGTTTGCTTCGGCCTGCACCGAACACTCAGTATTTTTTATCAGCTAAATGTGCAGGCCTCGCAATGACGAAGACTCCGTGGCTTTGGGCATCCTTCTCACATCGGGGTCTTCGTCATTGCGAGTGTACCACCTTTGACGAAAGGAAAAAATAGAAATGACGTAAAGTGGAGCTTGCTAATAAATGCAAGGCAAACTACAAAACCCGGTCATCCTGTTGGTGTCCTTGAACCCGATTGCGAGTTTGGGACT
>JANOJO010000335.1:0-3477 GCA_031418795.1 Bacteroidota bacterium
CCATAAAATAATGCAACTCTTCATTAATAAATAAGCTATAGTAATTCTGCCGTTCTCTCTCATTCTGATAATCGTACTTATGTTGCCTTCTTAATGCATCGTAATAAGTAGCAGTTATTATAATTGGCAGGAACGGTGTCATAAAAACAAGAAGATTTAACCCGATACCTGAAATTAC
This sequence comes from Bacteroidota bacterium, assembly GCA_031418795.1. Lineage (GTDB taxonomy): Bacteria > Bacteroidota > Bacteroidia > Chitinophagales > Chitinophagaceae > VBAS01. The sequence goes on from JANOJO010000335.1 coordinate 179, forward strand.
ATTTCGCCGCCTGGCAATTATAATAGTTGCTGTAAGTACAGAAAAAATAATAAAATAAACAATGCACCATGTAAAAAAAGCGTCTTCCTCATTATTTGAAATTGTAAGGAATAAACCTGTAAGAATACTTAGTACAACAGAAGCTAATAGTGAAAGAAAAAATGTTCTCCTTGTTGTATGCCGGTAAATTAAAACCAATAATGAAAGTGCAAGTGTAAAATAATAGGCCACCCGCCAGCAAATTTCAATTGTACTGCTATCCCACCTGTATTTTTTATCAGCAATATTGTCAATCGGTCTGTTAACATAATCCAAATCGTATTTATCTTCAATCCTGTTTTTATTTAACTTCTCAGCTTTGCTATTATTAATGCTATTATGGTCATAAGGATAATTATTATTATAATAATTAATTATCAAAGAGCTACTCTCATGTCTCCGGCTATATTTTGAAAAAAGATGTGCAAGCTCTTTTTCCAATTTTACTTTGTCAATTGTTTGCCGGTATTGCAATACCCGCCGGTATAAATCCATTGAACTCAAAATTCTATCACCACTATAACCATCAACTGAATAATTATAAATAAATTTAAAATCAGGACATTCATAAAAAACATACAAAGAGTCATTTATTTTTCTTACGCTGTCAGCATCAGTTAACTTGCTCCTTAATACGGCCGTATCAATAATATAATACCCATACATATTTACCGTCTCATCTGTATCAACCGTTTTATATTGCTTAGTTTCTGAACCAACAACAATATTACTCACCTGAAAAGTATCCCTGTCAAATTTTATATCCAGCGAATCTCTTTCTAACTGGCAGAGTTTAAGATTCATATCATTTATATCCTTTGCCAGTTCATCACTTGTATATGCAGCATTTGCCCTTATGCTTTGTACAATGAGCGGAATAAAAGGCCAGGAAATTATCAGCAGTGTAATGATGAAATAAATAAAAAATGTTTTTACTGTATCCGTACTTCCCCATTTGCCAAAACGTTTGAATACATTAAACCGCAACAGGTAAATCATCCAGAATATAAATGCAAGTAAAGAAATAATGCTTAACAGGATTATCCAATTATAAATCGTTGACCCATTCCTTGCATCATCCGGCAATATAAAACATAAGAGAGTAATAACTATGGCAAAACCCAAACCATAATACAATGCCAGATGAATTCTTGTGGACCAGGTAACAGGATTGTTTTTTAATAACTGCTGGTCAATTTTATTTATAAATCCGGGTGTTAAAAGACGTTTACTGTTCATTATATATAAATGAGTATATTAATTAAAAAAACGTTTAGTACTGTAAGTAATGTCTCTGAAATAAGTAATGCTTACCTCATTACTCACCAATTTATTCAGCATCTCCTGTACAGAACAGGATGGGGAAGTAACGGTATAAAATCCGCCATTGAACTGAATGTTTACTTTATCATCGCCAAGTATTCTGAGAATATCATCACGACCAGCCTGTGTTTCCAGTTCAAGAATATAATTGGCAGAAAATTCTTTTTTCTCCTGTGTTTGAAAAATACAAGCTCCATTTTTAATGAACATTACATTGTCAGCAATTTTTTCCACCTCATGCAATTGTTGCGAGCTGAGCACAACACCCATCGGATGATTGGTGGATTTTGCCATAAATTTTAAATCAGTAAGAATAGTTTGCTGTGCATTGATGTCAAGATTTGCAAGTGGCTCATCCAAAATAAGTAATGAAGGTTTTTGCAAAAGTACTCTTGCTATTTCAAATCTTGTACGGTAGCCACTGCTAATCTGGTTCCATGTAAGATGTGAGTAGGAAGAAAGCTTCAACCGCTCCAGCATAAAGTCCACCATCAATTCATTTCTTTCGCCACTTACTTCAGCAATCGCCGCACTGAAATGAAGATTATCTTTCAGCAAGCCATACCATTTGGGAATTCGCTGCGGAATAAATGCAACTTTATTTTTTATAGCATAAAAGCCCGGCTCTTTCACCTGTGTATGATGAATTTTCCCGTTATCAATTGCCAACTGGCCTGCAAGGCAGCGAAGCAAAGTTGTTTTTCCATTTCCATTTTCACCCACCACACCAAGTATATCTCCGGTAGAAACTTTCAGACTCACAGGTTTCAATGTAAAATTTCCGGTGGAATATGTTTTTGAAACATCATTGGCGGCAATAAGCAAATCAATATTTGATGCTCTTGGTATTTCCAGCAAAAGTGGTTTCAAAACTTCGGTTGCAGATGCGTTTAATTCATCAGCAGCTTTTGCAGCATTATTTTTTTTCATCTCCTCATGATAACTCCTGCTTATGCTGATTGCCCTGCGTATTAAATCAGGTTTGCTGGTGTCAAGACAAATATCAAGCAACCGCCGGATGGCAAGCGAATAATCCTGATGCTGGAGATAAGAAGAGATTTCATTTGCCGGGTGTTGGTTCATGGTGAAAATTTATAGATTCAATATTAGTATTATTTTTTCAGTGGCAGTGGAGAATGCTGTTAAAACCTTTTCCAAAAGTCACGAAAGTCACAAGGCACACCTTCGGAGACTCCATTGGAGAGTCCTCTGTACAATAAAAATAAATCGGTTAGTTTTGTTTTATATCTTAGAAAAATGAACAGACCCATTCGTGTACTTGTTGCCAAAGTTGGACTCGATGGCCATGACCGTGGCGCAAAAGTAATTGCCACCGCACTAAGAGATGCAGGCATGGAAGTTATTTATACCGGACTTCGTCAAACTGCTGAAATGGTGGTGAATGCCGCTTTGCAGGAAGATGTGGATGCTATTGGCATCAGCATTCTCTCTGGTGCACATAATACGGTGTTTCCTAAACTGATTGCTTTGATGAAAGAAAAAGAAATGAATGATGTATTGCTAACCGGGGGCGGTATCATTCCTGAAGATGATATGAAAAAGCTGAATGAAATGGGCGTTGGAAAATTATTTGCTCCCGGCACTCCTACTTCAGAGATTGCTGATTATATTAAAAAATGGGTAAAAGAAAATCGTACTTTTTAAACTCCTGTAATGAAATTTGAAATCCAATCTATCGCCACCGTTTACAACAAACGCAAAGAAGCTGTTGATGACTTTTGGGGCGATATAATCTCTGAAATAAGATTGCACGATTCAATTCCTGAATCATCATTAGATGGAATAGAAACTTTTTCTCATGCTGAAGTTTTTTTTGTTTTTCATAAAGTAATTGACCCGGTAGTTTATGGCAGCGTACATCCCAGAGGAAATACTAACTGGCCGAGGGTTGGAATTTTTGTACAAAGAAAAAAGAA
>JANOJO010000336.1:0-9056 GCA_031418795.1 Bacteroidota bacterium
AGTCACTTTATCCCTGATACCCAGTTTTTCAATCTCCTTATTGGAAATTTCAACACAGGCCATTGCATTATCTGTACCATCGTAAAAATCCACTTTATCCCAAATATCTTTTATACCACAGAGGTGTTTTGGAATACGGGCATTGCCAATTCCAATATCGAGCACCGAAACCGGATGATTATTTCTATCAGCAATTTCAGTAATAACTTTTTTCAATTCGATAAATTCGGCCCACTGCGCCTGTATAAGATATTCGCTGATATAATTTAAATCGAAAGAACCTCTGACCGTATTTTCATTATCATACATAGCTTTTGCCATAATCAATTAGTTTACTATAAACTCCTTTCTCCAAAGTTAATTTTTTCATTTTAATACGGTTTATCCCAAAAAAAACAACCCCGGCTCTAATCGCCGGGGTTGATGTTTAAAAAAATTATTGCTATTTACAATTATAATTTCACAGAAAGGCTTAGTGCAAAAGTGGTACCCAACTGGCTGAAATGAGAACCATCATAAGTAACAATTGAGTAACGCTGATTAAATGTAATTGCATTTGAATTTCCTTTTATCTGTGCAGGATTATTCAGCACAGTTTCACCGGCAGCATTCAGCGCTTCGAATTGCCATTCTGGTAATACATTCAGCAGGTTTTGAATATTCACTCCAAGATCCATTTTGTCTGACAGTTTAAAATTTGCACCGAGGTCAGTAACTATTTTTGTTTTAAATACTGTTTTCAGGTTAGAGTTCAAACCATTTTGGCGGAATGTAGTAGGGCCGAAAACTGTATTGTTCAGGTTAATGCCAACTTTGCCGATATAATAATCGCCACCAAGAATTATTTTAAACTCTGGTCTTGAAGTTAAAAGCAAATTTTCCTGGGTAAAATCAAAAACACTTTTACCTGCATTTTTAATTAATGTTGGATTTTGTACACTTGCAAGACCGCCATCCAGTTCACTTTGAAACTGGTAGTTACCGGCAAGATTAAGATTCAGTTTTCCTTTTCCCAAAACAATATTACGATAGCCACCTACAAAATCAAGGCCTGAAGTAAGTGTATTAATACCATTTGTAAAGAAGCTAACGGCAACAATTCCGTTATTGTCAAGTATCTGTTTCAAAGGAGAAGATGGCGGAAGACCTGACCCATCTATTTCTGAACTCAGGATGATACGATCTTTCAACTTGATATAATAATAATCAAGTGTGATACTCAGATTTTTTGTTGGATTTAATCCTAACCCCAAAGTAAGGTTAGTAGATTTTTCAGGTTTCAAAGTAGGTACACCTAATAACTTAGCCTGTGCACTGCGGTTATTTACTATTCCTTTGATCTGAATACCCTGACCGGGAACAAAACTTGCCTGTGCTATCTGCAGGTTAATCTGATGCAGGGAAGGTGCACGGAAACCAGTAGAAGCAGAACCTCTGATGATTACTTTGTCAGAAATTTTATACCGGCTACTTAATTTCCAAACAAAAGAGGTTTGTTCATTTCGAACATCACTGTCGTAAAAAGAACTTTGATTTCCATAATTAGATCTTCCTGTTCCCACATCACTGAATTTTTCAAAACGAATGGTTCCGTTTATTAGAAATTCATCAGAAATATCCCATCCAAAATCAAGATAACCACCAAAGTTGAATCTTGTAGAAACGCCAGCATTACTTTCCTGTATTCCCGGAAATGAGTCAGTACCCCCGCTGACGTAAGACGCTGTATCCCCTGCAACAATTTCAAATCTTTCTGCCCTGAATTCAGTACCTATGCCAAGACTAACTTTATCAGAAAGTCTTTTTGTGGCATCAATATTTCCAACAATGTGGCTGAATTCATATCCGCCTGGCTTAAATAAAATTGGGCTTCTGGCACCCAAACCACGATTGATAGAATTGGCGACTGTGTATAATTGGCTATTACCACCAAACGTAAAACTCATATCGGTGTTCCAGTCATTAATATTGGAACGAAGGCCAAGTGTTCCGTTATAATCGTTAAGGTCGCCTTCAAATGTAGGAACATAACCCATATAAGGCTGCCCTGCGGGAGTTAATAAACCATAATCTGTAGGTCTCCAGTAAGGAGTTCGATAATTGGCATAACTGTTTACTTTTTTATAAACGTATGCCGAATTAAAATAAATTTCTGAATTGCTGTTAAGTGGCAATGCTCCGTTAATTAAAAATTTTGCAGCAGCAGTGGAAGGCTGTCCATTAACATTTCCAGCATCAGGGTGAGCACTTAAAAAAGATTGAACAGAACTGAGGCTGGCGCCAAAGTCAGAAGATTCGCCTGCTGCATCTACTGTTCCGGGTCTGTTAGCAAGTCCCTGATTGGAAAGTGCGACCGTGTAATTAAGAAATCCATTACTTCCAATAGTGGCCATGTTATTAAGACTAAGACCAAACAATTGTCCATCACCTTTATGTGTCATACCTGCATTAAAAGTAAGTACGCCAGCTTCGCCTTTATCTTTCAAAATAATATTCATAACACCTGCAATTGCATCAGAACCATATTGAGCAGAAGCACCATCTCTTAATATTTCCACTCTTTTAATTGCCTCATTTGGGATAGCAGAAATATCAGCGCCGCCTTCACCACGTCCTGGCGAAGTTTGTATGTATATGAGTGAACTTGAATTTTTTCTTTTTCCATTAATTAATATTAATGTACGGCTGGGCCCCATATTCCTTATTTCATAAGGATCCAATAAAGCTGTAGCATCGTTTACCGGCGTATTTACTGTATTAAATGAGGGTACCCTGTATTGCAGCGCCTTATCAAAAGTGGCCTGGCCTGTAGATTTTAAATCTGCTGATGACAATACATCTACAGGTAATGGTGTTGTTGTTTTTGTTCTTTGCAGGTTTCTTGTACCTACATTCACTATTACTTCACCTAAATCTCCGGAAGACTCTTCTAATGTGAAATCATTAACCTGGTTTCCGGCAATTGTTATTCCTTTTGACAAGGCAGCATAACCTATAGATGAAACCGCAATGATATAGGTTCCGTTATTTAAACTTAATGAGTATTTGCCATCGTTATCCGTTTGAGTTCCGGTTCCAAAACCCAAAACAATAACAGACACTCCGGAAATACCGTTACCTTTTTTGTCTGATACTTTTCCAGATAAAGTTGCTTTTTGTGCAAAAACGGCAGAAAAAGAAAAAAGTGCAAACAATAGTAATGCACTTTTAAAATTGATAATTTTTCGCATAAAATAGTTTTTGGTAAAAAAAATTGATGCACTTAAAAAATATCTGTGTATCAAATATAAGTAATATAATCTTCCACTAATATAAAAAGTATTTCATAATTAAATAAGCTATTAAATTAATTTGAATAAAAATAGCAGGCTGAGATTCAGATATATTTAAAATATTTTTGCAAAAAATTTCAAAAATTGTAATATCCGAAGACTATTTCCTGGTTTTTTATTACTGCTGATTAAGATTGAATAAACTATCAACAAACTCATGCTTATCAAAAACAAGCAGGTCTTCCATCTTTTCACCCACACCAATAAATTTTACAGGAATTTTAAATTGATTAGCGATGGCAAGTACCACGCCGCCTTTTGCCGTACCATCTAATTTTGTAATGGCTATTGCTGTAACATCAGTAGTTGCTGTAAAATGTTTTGCCTGTTCCAATGCATTTTGCCCTGTACTGCCATCCAGCACCAGGAGAACTTCATGCGGTGCATCAGGTATTACTTTTTGAATTGCTCTTTTTATTTTACTTAACTCGTCCATCAGGTGGGCTTTGTTATGCAGTCTTCCTGCAGTATCAATCAATACCACATCACTTCCTTTTGCAACTGCACTTTGTACTGTATCAAATGCAACGGCTGCAGGGTCGCTGCCCATAGCTTGTTTTACTATTGGCACACCGGCTCTTTCACTCCAGATAGTTAATTGTTCTACCGCTGCTGCACGAAAAGTATCAGCAGCGCCCAGCAACACTTCTTTGCCTGCCATTTTAAAATTATGTGCCAGTTTTCCAATGGTTGTTGTTTTGCCAACACCATTTACACCAACTACTAAAATTATATATGGCTTAGCGGGAAGTTCTGAATCAAAAGCATAACTATTAGCAGCCGGGGCATCTGCTAAAATATTTTCTATTTCTTCCTGAAGAATTTTATTTAATTCTGAAGTACCCAAAAATTTATCACGGGCTACTCTTGCTTCTATTTTCTCAATAATTTTTATCGTGGTATCAATGCCCACATCGGCGCTTACCAATGCATCTTCAAGATTATCCAGCACATCTTCGTCAACCGTGCTTTTGCCAGCGATTGCTTTGGATATTTTAGAAAGAAATCCTTCCTTGGTTTTTTGCAAACCCTGGTCAAGGCTTTCTTTTTCTTTTTTACCAAATAGTTTATTAAAAAATCCCATATAAATTGAAAAATTACAAATAACAAAAAACAAATCCCAAATAAAATATCAAACAATAAAAATAAAAAAAGCCATCACAAATATGTGATAGCCGTTCCCTTACTCCCCTTTAGGGGTTGGGGGTATTATTTATTTGCCAAAAACTCTTTCACTTTATCCTTGTGCACAATTGTTTCTTTAAAAGAATATGCGCCTGTTTTAGGACTGCGAACTGACTTGATTACTTTGCTCCAGTTTTTTGCGTCTGCTGCTGCTTTCTGGTCTTTGGTTTTAATCGCTGTTTTTGCTGCTTTTGCCATCTTCTGTTGTTTATTGTTTTTGGTTTATTGTTTATCGTTTAATGGGCTGAAAGTTCAAAACCAAAAACGAAAAACTATAAACGATAAACTATTTAATTTCTTTGTGTATTGTTACCTTTTTCAAAATCGGGTTGTATTTTTTCAACTCCAGTCTTTCCGGATTATTCTTTTTGTTTTTCTTGGTAATGTACCTGCTTGTGCCAGGCTTGCCACTTGTTTTATGTTCGGTACATTCCAAAATTACCTGTACCCGACTTCCTTTTTTTGCCATTGTTTCTGTGTTTATGGTTTTTTGTTTATTGTTTATCGTGTTCAGGCCGGTATATAAAAACCCAAAACGAAAAACTACAAACCAAAAACTTTATTTAATGTGTTGTCCTTTTTTTCTTAACTCTTTCACTACGGTATATAAACCATTCTTATTGATGGTGCGGATACCTTCAGTGCTTAACTTCAGGGTAATCCATTTATCTTCTTCGGCCAGGAAAAAACGCTTGGTCTGCAAATTGGGCAGAAAACGACGCTTGGTCTTAATGTTTGAGTGAGAAACTTTGTTACCCGTTATCGGCACTTTACCTGTAACCTGACATACTCTAGCCATAAGTTTGAAAAAATTTAGTCCCGAAAAATTCGGGAGGCAAAGGTAGGGGAATCAATGTGGATTTCACCTGCCCGACTGATCTAATTTTTTTAAATAAATCGGTCAGGCGGGGATTGCACCTGCCCGACTTTAAAAAAAATATTTTGTGGTCAGGCGGGGATTTTAGATTTTTTTCCACTTAATAAATAATCCTTAATCAGACACCACCTTGATTCTACTATTAGAATGAGGATTAGCTTTTATCAGTACCATCAGCCGGTTCATCTTTTGCTGAATCCCTGTTTTCAAGTAGCTTCGCAACTCTTAGTAGTCAATAAGGTCAATTCACATTAGTTAAAAAAAATCTCATATTGCCCAATGACTCAATGTCTGAATAACTCACAAATCTGAAATCGTAAATCTAAAATCTAAACTCAATCATGGCATACGATATAGTGGTACTTGGCAGCGGCCCCGGTGGATATGTAGCGGCAATCCGTGCATCTCAATTAGGTTTCAAAACAGCAATCATTGAAAAAGAAAGCCTGGGTGGTATCTGTCTTAACTGGGGTTGCATTCCCACCAAAGCCTTATTGAAAAGTGCCCAGGTTTTTCAGGATATAAAACATGCAAAAGAATATGGCATTGAAGCCAGCGGCACGCCAATTTTTGAAGCCGTAATTAAAAGAAGCCGCGGTGTGGCAGATAAAATGAGTAAAGGTGTGCAGTTTCTTATGAAAAAAAATAAGATCGATGTACACATGGGCTATGGAAAACTTAAAGCAAAAGGTCAACTGGAAGTAACAGCAACTGACGGCACAAAAAAAATTGTGGAAGGAAAACATATCATCATTGCCACCGGTGGCCGCAGCCGTGAACTACCAAGCATGAAATTAGATGGCAAAAAAATAATTGGTTATCGTGAAGCAATGGTTTTACCCCAAATGCCAAAATCTATGATTGTAGTTGGCAGCGGCGCCATTGGAGTAGAGTTTGGATATTTTTATAATAGTATGGGTACAAAAGTTACCATCGTTGAATTTTTGCCAAGAGTAGTGCCGGTTGAAGACGAAGAAATATCCAAAGAATTAGAAAAGAATTTTAAAAAGAATGGCATTGAAATAATGACTAATAGCGAAGTAATATCTGTTGATACATCTGGCAGTGGCGTAAAAGCAAAAGTAAAAACTGCAACTGGAGAAGTTACACTGGAAGCTGATGTATTGCTGAGTGCAATTGGTATTTCAGCTAATATTGAAGCCATCGGCCTTGAAGAACTCGGAATAAAAACTGATAAGGGCAAAGTGATGGTTGATAAATTTGGCCAAACAAATATTCCCGGCATTTATGCTATTGGCGATTGTTCACCCGGCCAGGCATTGGCACATGTGGCAAGCAAAGAAGCAATTATATGTGTGGAAAATATTGGGTACAATGAAAAAAAATATAATCACAAGCCAGAGCCGATTGATTACAACAATGTGCCCGGTTGCACCTATTGCTATCCTGAAATAGCCTCAGTTGGTTACACAGAAAAGCAGGCAAGAGATGCTGGCTATGAAATAAAAGTGGGCAAATTTCCATTGAGTGCAAGCGGCAAAGCTTCTGCTGCCGGTCATGCTGAGGGTTTTGTAAAAGTAATTTTTGATGCCAAATACGGCGAGTGGCTTGGTACGCACATGATTGGTTACAATGTAACTGAAATGATTGCCCAAACTGTAACGGCAAGAAAATTGGAAACAACTTATCATGAAGTATTAAATAGTATTCACCCGCACCCCACCATCAGCGAAGGCATAAAAGATGCTATTGAAGTGGCGTATGGTGAGGCAATACATTTATAAAATTCCAAAAAAATAAAATTCCAAATACCAAAAGGAAGAAGAACCACTTATCATTCTGTACCAGTCAGTATGGTAGTTGTTTTTATTTAAGAGGCTAAAATGAACTTATGAATTACGCAGAAGTTTCCAATTTACTTATCATCATATTAATTACTTACTTCCTTTTAGTTTCTCTTGTTATATATGTGTTGCTTGAATTTCTTTACCGATGGAAGAAAATTGGAATCAAAAAAATTGGATACAGGATTCTTGTTGCCTTATTAGCCGGTCTGCTTTTTATATTTCTCTATTTTTATATTTTGTCTTTGTAATTATTTTTTTAAAATAAAAAAGCCATCCCGCCTAATGCGGAATGGCCTGCTCTCAATTTGTATGGTGGCTTAAAACTTAATAAATTTTCTAAGAACTTTCTCATCCTCCTTTTCTGCACGGATAAAATAAACTCCCGGCGCCAGGTTACTTATATTAACTGACTGCACTGTTGATGTAATATTTTTTTTCAAAACAATTTTTCCATTCATGTCCATTATATAAATATCTTTTCCAATCCACCTTACATCATACTCCATATAAATATTCAAATTATCAGTAGCAGGATTTGGATAAATCTTTACATCTAACCATTGGGGATAAAAGTCGGGTACCTGGGCATTATAAACTGTGGGTGTATTAAATGCTTTTGAAGACAGAATTGTATGCCGGTAACCACCTGGTTCAAATAATGCTCTTGCCCTTTGCTTTTGTCCTTTAGTAAATAAATTCATACATACATCATCAGTAAAATCCATATAGTTCATATACATATCACCAAACTGTGTGTTTCCACAAGTACGTCTGATCCCGGTTGGGCAACCAGGAGTGTAGGTGCTTTGTTTAGGTGTGTCGTCCACATTGTCATCGCCACAAAAACTATCGCCCCATATATGTTTCAGATTGAGCCAATGACCCACTTCATGCACCAAAGTTCTGCCAATATTATTCTGCATAAAACCAATTCCGTTTATTTCAATATATGAAAGAACAATACCTTCTTTGGATAAATTGTAACCCGGCATGGTTGAATAACCAAGTACGTCATCAAGTTTACACACCCAGATGTTAAGATAACTTTTAGGATCCCATGCATTGGAGCCATACGATGAATTAAATTTCATTTTATCATCCGAGTACCAGTATTTTACCGGAGTGTATTTTCTTTCAATGCCGGTTGTACTTCTTCCCAGCGGATCGCTATTGGCTAAATAAAATTCAATTTCCATATCCACAGCATGAGTTAAAAATGACAGTGGAGTATTCAGGGTATCCGGATTTTTTTTTCTGAAATCCCGGTTAAGGGCTTTTAATTGTGCAGCTATCCTTTCACCTGAAATATTTTCATCAATGGTATGATACAAAACATGAAATACAACGGGGATTTTAATAATTTGCGGAGTGGATTGTGTTCTGAAATTGGCTGTTCTGTTTTCTGACTGCTTCGTGAATATTTCTATTTCTTCCAGTTTGTTTTTTAGAGAAATGTCTGTAATTAATTCCTGATTCAGGTATTCTGCCGAACTGCATTTTACCTGAGCCTGCAACTTCACAGAAATTATGACAACAAATAATAATACAAAGATTATACGCATACCCTGGCAGAAAGTTTTTTCGCCGTAAATAAAAAAATGGTAATTCAGGGTTGTAGGATTCTAAGAAGAATAAGTCTGAAATTGCAAGGGATACGAATGTTGAATTTTCAAAAACCAACCCGTCTTTTACGGTGAATAAGGTAACGGCAGGAATGATTTTCAAATATAAACAGATTAACATTCAGTATTCAATTTTCTATAACAAATTATTTTTTTGAGTCGTACATTTACTAAAATTGTTTAATTACTCTTATCATTTAATCCATGAAAAAAATATTTCCCACTCTTTCAG
>JANOJO010000337.1:0-1613 GCA_031418795.1 Bacteroidota bacterium
GATGCCATAAAAAAATGCTGCATTGATGAAAAAATTGACCTGCTGCTTGTAGGCCCGGAAGAACCCCTTGTAAAAGGTATTACTGATTTCCTGATCAGTGATCCGTTGCTTAAAGAACTTGATATCATCGGCCCGTCAAAAGCTGGTGCACAGTTGGAAGGTAGTAAAGCTTTTGCAAAAGCATTTATGCAGAAATATAATATTCCTACTGCTGCTTACCGTGAGTTTACACTTGATAATTACAAACATGGTGTTGAATATCTGCAACAACATGCATTGCCAATTGTAATGAAAGCAGATGGGCTGGCAGCAGGCAAAGGAGTTGTTATTTGTGAAAATCATGTGGAGGCGCTGGCTGAGTTTGATTTAATGATTCAGAGGGCAAAGTTTGGCGAAGCCAGTAAGAAAGTAGTGATAGAAGATTTTTTACAGGGTATTGAACTCTCAGTTTTTGTTTTAACCGATGGCAAAAATTATGTGATACTTCCGGAAGCAAAAGATTATAAAAGAGTGGGTGTAGGAGATACCGGCCCCAATACAGGTGGCATGGGTGCAGTAAGTCCTGTTCCGTTTGCAGACGAAGAATTTTTAAAAAAAGTAGAAGATAAAATTATCAGGCCAACAGTGGAAGGATTAAATAGTGAAGGACTGGAGTATCGGGGATTTATTTTTTTAGGATTGATGAAAGTGGGTGATGAGCCGCTGATGATTGAATACAATTGCCGAATGGGCGATCCCGAAACAGAAGTAGTAATACCAAGAATGAAAAATGATTTTTTGAAATTACTGGTTGCGGCTGCTAACCAGGAACTGGATAAAATAGTGATTGAAGAATTACCCGGTTATGCCTGCACCGTGGTTGCCGTAAGCGGTGGTTATCCCGGTGATTTTAAAAAAGGGTATAAAATTGAAGGGCTTGAAAACGATTTGGGAACGGACAGTATGCTTTTTCATGCAGGCACGGTAGTAGAAAATGAAAATGTGGTTACCAATGGCGGCCGGGTATTATGCGTTACATCTTATGGCGAAACAGTAAATGAAGCCGTGGAAAAATCAATAAATGAACTGGAGAATATTTCTTACACCGGCATGTCATACCGCAGTGATATTGGTTTTGAGTTTCACTAAACTTTCTTCATTGTTCACGGTAAAAGTTTAATTTTATCTGGTGAAACTTAGTAAGGAAATATTAGCTGAAATAAAACGCAGGGTAATAGAAACTGAGCCAGATGCACAGATATTTCTGTATGGCTCTTATGCACGGGGCGATGCCAACGAGGAATCAGATGTGGATTTGCTAATCTTAATAAATAGAAAAACGATTTCTTATGCCGATAAGAAAAAATTGACCGTTCCACTTTTCAGACTGGGATACGAGAAAGGGCATATCATTAGTCCATATGTTGAAACAAAAGAAGATTGGGAAAAAAAATATTATTACACTCCACTATATTCCAATATCATTAAAGAAGGGCTTGAAATATGACTGAAAAAGAGAAGGCTGTTTATAGAAAAATGCAAAGAGCCAAAACAACTCTTGCGGAAGTAAAAAATTTAATTGAATTCAAATATTATAACACATCCGTTAACTTGCATAATACAGCCTGTTAACG
>JANOJO010000338.1:0-1976 GCA_031418795.1 Bacteroidota bacterium
GGAGGCGTTAAAGCATTCACTTGTTTATCGTTCGAATATTTTTCTATTAATTCATTGGATGGTTCAATTCCTAGTAAATTTTTTCTAGAGCCCTTGTGTGTGATTTTCTCGTTCATAGAAATTACCGGATATATTAGAATAGAAAAATTGGGCTTTGCACTACTATTGTCAGCTGGGTGGTAAACAACATCATCATATCGAGTGGACGCTGTTGAAGCCAAATGTCCACCTGCAGAAAACCCAATAATGCCAATTTTGTTTGGATTTAAATTCCATTTTAATGCATTTCTACGCACATACCGTATTGATTCTTGTGCGTCTTGAAGCGGACCAATTGTTTTGTCTTTCATAATGATGTCACTTGGCAATCTGTATTTTAAAATAAAAGCAGTAATGCCAATAGAATTGAACCATTTCGCTACTTTATAGCCTTCGCCAATCATATACAATCTAGCGTAAGCACCACCAGGGCATATTACTACAGCAGTTCCGTTTGGTTTTTCTGGTTTGTAAATGGTTAGAGTTGGTTCGATTACTTTGTCATAATACTCAATCACATTACCTTTCATTGTCACTTCCTGTTTATAATCAACAGCCTTTATTGAGTTAGGAATTTCTTGATTCCACAAAGGAATTTCTTCATTTTGAGCTTGTAAAAATCCAAATGCAATTGTTACAAAAACAAAAGACAGAAAATATCTCTTATTATAAAAATTAATTAATGTATAGAATGGAAACATCTTTTTGTGATTTTAATTCTATGAATACTATTTAAACTGAAACACTTCGGATTCTGTTCTGCTGGATTCCAATATTTTTGACAGTTTTGCTACTTTTTTAGGCATTTTAAGGGCTAAATCTTCTGTTTCGGAAATATCATTTTTAAGGTGGTACAATTCATATTTCCCTTTATTGATTACATTATATCGTATTAATTTCCAATCTCCTTGTCTTATGGCTTGTCTTCCGCCCAGTTCATGAAATTCCCAATACAAATAGTTATGCTTTTTTTGATTGCCTTTGTTTAAAAGCGTCGGAAGAAAAGAGATACCATCAATTGGCATATTGATTTTTGAAGATGTTATTTCTGCAAACGTTGGCATTACGTCCCAAAAAGCCGAAATATGATTTGTTTTACTCCCGGCAGTAATTTCCCCTTTCCATTTAGCAATCATAGGTACTCGTATTCCACCTTCGTATAAATCTCTTTTATGTCCTCTGAATTCAGCATTACTGTTAAAATAGTCAGGATCCGCACCGCCTTCTTTATGAGAGCCGTTATCTGAAGTAAAAATGATGATTGTATTATCTTCCAACCCTAATTCTTTAATCTTTGAAACAATTTCACCCACTTGATCATCTAACAAAGTTATCATGGCGGCAAATGCAGCATGACTATATGGCTGTGAGGAATATTCTCCTTTTTTTAAACTTAGGCTAACAGGTTTAGCCTTATACTCTTTCTCAGGATTATATTTTCCAATAAATTTGTCCATATAACCTTTAGGAGCTAGTAATTCAGCGTGGGGTAAAGGACTCGCATAGTACAAAAAGAAGGATTCCTTTTGATGTTTTTCTATAAAAGACATCGCTTTTTGATGAATCAAATCAGGAGCATATTGTCCCTGATTCAATCCTTCATTTTCTTTAAGCAAAACCTTATCTTCGTTGTCCCATAAATGATTGGGGTAATAATTGTGAGCCAACATTTGACTATTGTATCCGTAAAAAGCATCAAATCCTTTTTGTAAAGGATCACCTTCAGTACCCGGACCTCCCAAACCCCATTTTCCAAAAGCTCCTGTTGTATATCCCTTTTCTTTTAACAATTCTGCAATCGTAAAAGTGTCCTTTGGTAACGGAAACTCTCCTTCAGGTTCAATACCTTTATTACCTCTAATAAAAGTGTGTCCGGTGTGCTGGCCTGTCATTAATGCTGATCTTGAAGGTGCACAAACTGGTGCTCCTGAATAATG
>JANOJO010000339.1:0-2003 GCA_031418795.1 Bacteroidota bacterium
ACACACATGAAAAGTATTTACCGGAAATTAGATGTGCACTCCCGTGCCGAAGTAGCTGCCCGTTTCGGTGCACATATAAGTAAATGATTTTTTCTTTTTACTTCTTTATTTTTCCTTCTTCTTTTTATCTACCATAAATTAGTTACCCAACATTTGGGATTGACTTCGCTTTTTGCAAATGCTATTTTTGAAATTGATTTTATGAATGGACATGCAGTTGGTTCCGGGGCAGTGCAGGTTTATTTGATTATCTGTTAACCCCGTTCGTTTGTACAGTTGACTTTGATTTACTGAGATGCAATCTTTGATTAGTATTTCCTAATCATTAAAAATCTTTTTTAAACCTTTAAATATTTATTATTATGAAAAAGTTTTTGTCCGCTTTAATCGTTATTGTTATCTGTACAATGACAGCCTGTAAAAAAGATGCTGCATCTTTTGGTACGCCTCTAGATAACAGTGTAAATACAAATACTGTAAAAATTTCCGGTACAGAGGCTAATGTAAAATTAATCAGGCTGGAAGGCTTTGAAGAACCCTGCTTCAATATTTTATTGGATGCAGTCTGGCAGGGATCATTCCGTTTCACCGGGGAATATGGATATACTATCTGGAAGCATCAGAATTTATCTCCGGGACTTCATACTATCAGCTTTACCTGCATGCATGAATGCGAAGATGATAGTGAAAAAGGGATATTGGTATTTGAAATTAATGATGGCGTCAGCAAACAATCTGTTACTGCATACAAAACCAGTCATTGTAAGTACGGGTTTGGCATACTCGTAAATAACTAAGATATGATCAGTAAATAAAAACCGGGTATATGCCAGTAAGGACAACCATCATCAAATTGCAGCGAAACCAACTTCGATACATCATCCTCCTGTATCTATGAATAAAGAATTATATTTTAAACAATTAAAAACAAAAAAAATGAAAAAAATCAAAAGTAAAATGTTAGCGCTGTTAATGTTGCTTACAGCGATGATTATGTTCACTGCCTGCGAGAAGAATGATTTTATCGCTCCTTCGCCAGATGCCTCTTCATCAAATGCACTAACCTCTGCCAATGCAGAATCAGCACCCATTACTATTTTTACCTCGGGACCATTTGACCCCGTCACTTCTACAGCTACAGGAACTGTTGAAGTATCGGGAGCGTTCAACGCCACAGGAACTTTAGAAATGCAAATAGAATTTCTGGGAAACGCCATACATTGTAATCTTGTGCTTACATTACCAGCCGGAACAATTACAATCCGGATGAATTGTAATGGGGTTACGTTTAACGGGGTATGGCAGATATTAGAAGGAACAGGAGCTTATCAAAATTTAAAAGGCAACGGATCGCTTGTAATGCCTAATGATTTGGATGAAATTTTAACCGGCACTGTTCGCGGACTATAAAAAAACTGTAAGTTTATACAAGAAGCTGTCTCAGAGGGGCAGCTTTTTTTGTGAACGAAAAATTGTAATAACACTATAAGGCGCAAGAACTGATCACACTTTGCAGTTTCGGTATCTATTCTAAAATAAATGATTTTTTCTTCTTTATCCTCTCTTATTTCTCTGCCATAAATTAGTTACCCAACGTTGGGGATTGACTTGCGCACATCATCCTTATAGTTTTGTGTTATTCTTTAATCACTAAAAATTAATGCAATGAAAACACAAATTATTTTAAGAATCAGCGGATGTCTCCTATCAATTCTATTTGCCAGTAGTTCATTCGCACAAACAAATTTTAAAACGCTGCCTCAGATTGCAATAACAGGCACCAACGTAAAATTCAGTGAAAAAATCTAGACTGAGTTCAACAAGTATTTTGCAGATGCAGAAAATGTAAGATGGTTTGATCAGGATAAAAAATTCTTTGTAAAGTTTTTTATGAGCGATCAGAAACATCATGCGTTGTTAACCAAAAAGGGAATGTTGATTTACCACATCAGTTATGGCTCAGAAAAGAATCTACACGTAGATGTAAGAAAACTGGTAAAAAG
>JANOJO010000340.1:0-2084 GCA_031418795.1 Bacteroidota bacterium
ATTTGCTGAAAATTTATGTATTTATGAAAAGGTAATACCCTTCTGCGCCAATTCTGAAATAAAAACTCTTTCAGCTCAAATATATTACAAACCGGTTTGGGGATAAACGATCTTACTCAAGATAACAGGTGAAGATTGTCATTAAATATTATTCCCGAATAAAATTACTGTGTATAAATTTTTGATTCCTTTTATTGACGCTGTTGGCAACTGTCAATGGTCTGATGGCAGGCAGCACAGTAACGAAGAGGCAATAATTAAACAGAAGGTTTTTGTGTTTTTTGGATCCGGTAATTATAGGCTTTGGTATTCGGCATCACCGGCCATTGTTTCTTTTCGGAATAAACAGCAATAAAACAGGCACCATAATAAAAAATGAAGGATGAATAAAAGACGAATAATAATACCAGCACAAATGAACCCGAAGCGCCATACAGGTAACCGATATTACTATTGACAAGTAATAACCGTAACAACAATCTTCCTGCAAAAAATAGAATACCTGTCAGCAATCCACCAACAAGAGATGCTTTCCATGTTGGCCTGCCGTCTGCCAGGAAACGGAATAACAGAATAAACCAGGCAGTTACAATAATCACACTTGCTATTTGTTCGATAATGATCTTAGAAGACATACTACCCCAATTCCATAATTCATCGAGATAATTACCCGCTATTACTTCAAAGCTTTCGAGCATGAGGTCTCCGAAAAATAAAATACCGGCCAACAGGATTACGGCAAACGATTTTGCCCGCACACTTAATTCAAAAAGCAGCCCGGGACGCTCCTTCACACTGATTTTCCAGATTTGATCCAGGGAATTCTTTATTTCTCCGAATAAGGTGGTTGCTACAAATACAAGAAAGATAAAACCAACTATTATCACATACCAATTGTCACTGAATCCACGAATGCTTCTTAACACCTGTCTCACCTGGTCTGCTCCTTCTTTTCCCAGGGTATCGGAAATTTTTTCAATTAATTCCCGGCCCATCTTATTACGGCCGATAAATAAACCAAATAATTGTATCAGTATAAAAACAATTGGCGGTAAAGCAAACGTGGTAAAAAAAGCGGTAGCCCCGGCCATTCGTAATGGATCATTTTTACGAAACAATTCCAGGGAAGGCAGGAGGCTGCTGGTCAGGAGCAAAAATTCGTTTCGTTTTGATTTAATTCCCGGCATGACTCCGGAAAGGTAAAACAATCCTTCTACCTCCTTTCCGGGTGCCGGATAATAACTTTCTGTCTTTGTATTTCACCAGTGTAAGAGCACTTAGCCTGCCGGTCGGCAGACAGGTTCATTGAAGTATCTTTTACCAACCTCATGAATAAAGGCAAAATTTAATAAGAACCGGGAAGCAACAACCCGAAATGAATGGGCTAACCTATAATTATATTATGCACTTTTCAGCCTTGGTTCGTATCCGTAAAATAATAAGACGCCCCGATGCGTGTTACCAGATTGCTTCGGCTTACTTTCCTAAAGATGCACTTTGTCTTATTCGGTCGCCTCGCAATGACGAAGACTCCAAAGAAAGAAAGATGTTTCAAAGTCACGGAGTCTTCGTCATTGCGAGGCATGCACATAAAACTGGCCGCATGTAATGAACGTATTGTGCAGGCCGAAGCAAACTTATAATAAAAGAATGCCATGGTACCTGTCCCTGCTGTGCTTAGTGTTCTATAAAATAAAAAATATTCGAACGTTATCCGAAGTCTGTGACTTCGGATCAGCTTTGAAAAAGCTGTTCTTCTTTCTTACTTATTCATGCCGTTATTGGTGCTTGCCTGCCGGCAGGCAGGTTCCAGTGTCAGCATCTTTCCTCCATAATTCTTCGCACCAACAACCAAAAATTGAAATCAGTTTCTTTTGCACCATGAACAAATGGAAATCATTAACTTTCTGTTCAAGAACTTTCATAAAGTATAAAGTTGGGTACAATCTTTTCTAAACAAAATCATTTCATATGGGAAAATTAGCAGTAATTAAAACTAAACAAACTTCGGCCAGTGTGGCTGGTTTCATTGATAGTATATCAGATGAGCAAAAGCGTAAAGACAGTCATGTTATACTTAAACT
>JANOJO010000341.1:0-2310 GCA_031418795.1 Bacteroidota bacterium
CCGTTTATTTTTTTAAACATTTCTTCCGGGTCTTCGGAAACGGATGGAATAAATTTTGTTTCCCCGGCAAAAGAATTGAGTGTGGGTGCAATCGTTGTTAAACCAATTGCAGCTGCGCCGGTGGCAAGTGTGCCTAAAAAACTACGGCGATTTGTGCCTTCGTTTGTTTCGTTGGTATTCATAACTGAAGATTTTGATTTGAAAAATTTTAAAAAACATGATAAGCTACGAAAAAAAATTATTGAAAATAACTTTCCCGGGTTTTTTTCAATATGTTTTCGTAATTTTTGTGTCACAAATCATTTTTATGAAAAAGCATCCTTTCTTTCTGGTATTAGCTGTTGTATCAGCAATGTCAATTGTTTCCTGTTCAAAAAAGGCATCGGAAAATCCTAATTCTTCTGTTACTAATGATGAGTATGTTGAACTCAGAATATTAGAAGATAAAACTAACAGACCAATTGCTGATGCTCAGGTGAGGTTGGAAAAATGTGCTAATTATGATCCCGTATTTGGATGTACCAGCTATTCCACTATAAGTACTTTAAATACTAACAACGAGGGGAAATATAAATTTTTGAAAAGCCTGATGGTTAATCGCATAACTGCTGTACATCCAAAATACTGGCAAAGCAGTAATACAGGGTTAGCAGATATTAAACTGGTTCCGGAAGCATTTAGCAGGGTGCATTTGAAAAAAGTAAATAATTATTCCAACAATTACAGTATGAGAATTTCTGCATCAATAGCTGATGTCTTTAATATGTATCCGCAAGAAACCGGATTTGCGATTCCTGCTGATACTACCGTTTATCTTCGTAGTTATGGCAATTATGAGAATGTTGTTTCCTGGGGTATAGGGACTTGGGTTCCTATCATTCAGATCACTAAGGATGGCAAATCTTCTCCTTTTTTCATAAATGCTTTTGATACTAGCAGTGTGGAAATAAATTTTTAGATGCAGTTCTGGTTTGCTTTAGAAGTTAAGTCACAATGAATTTAGATACCCGCCAGGAAAAACAACATGTTTTCAAAACGGCTACAGCCGGCCCGGAGCCTCCCCGAGGAATTTGGGTATCGCCAGATGATCGGAACATAGTTTTCCGCTACTTCAACAGTCTTTATTTAAAAACTTTCTAAAATTTTAATCATGAAAATAATCATTCTTATTACCTGCTTACTGGTACTTTCCGCAACGGCTTTCAGCCAACAAACCAATTCTTCAAAACCTGTTACAAAATCAGACTTTCTGAAAAAAAGTAAACACCAGAAAACCGCTGCATGGATAATGCTGGGAAGCGGAACAGTTGTCACTTTTATTGGTGCTGGATTGATCATAGTTGAAAACGATGTAGGTGACGGAGCCTCAGTAGGGTCGATAATACTAACTTGTGCAGGAGGTTCGGCTATGTTAGGTAGTTTGTTTCTTTTTGAAGCTTCATCAAAAAACAAGAGGAATGCTTTGAGTCTTTCATTTAAAAATGAATTTGCTCCGCAAATACATCCGAATGGTTTTGTTTACCGGGCTGTACCTTCATTGAATTTAAAAATAAACTTATGATCACTTATATGAAAAAACCCAGATTTAGCGCCTGGGTTTTAAGTTATATTACAACATAAGTAATAAAATTATTTTCCTCCAAATACCTTTTTCAATAAGTCAGATGTTCTTGCAGCCGGGTTACTGCGGATATTAGCTTCTTCCACACTGATCCTGTCAAACAAAGCGAAAAGAGTTTTATCAGCCACATGATCCGCCAGGTCAGGATTCATTTTTTTTACCATCGGAACTTTGTTATAGCGGTTTACTGCATCGCCATAATATTTTGTGGCATTTGTTTTTTCAAGCGATGAATTGATTACCGGTATAAAAGCTTCTTTAAGTTTGGCGCTGGTTTTAGATCTGAAATATTCAGTGATTGAATTTTTAGCCAACGTTGGTGTGAGGCGTTGGTAAAGTGTATAGCCCACCAACGACATAAAACCAAATTGTATTTCTTAAAAAGGTTTTTTCCCCGCTTCACTCTTTACAGGTTTTTCCAGCGATTGCCTGAATGCATCTAATAAAACCTGGATACTTTCATTTATAATATCATACCGTTTGGCAGCAAACAATTCCATTTTATCAGCAGGCAAGCGAAGCTCATAGGTTCCATTGGTAGAAATCAATTTATCAAAATCAGGATTGTAGCGGTTAAAGTCAGTGATGGGAAATAAAAGATGTTTGGCAATAACAACTGAATTAAACTTTCCGCTTACACGCTGCACTTTTGAATTGGTTAATTCATCAGCAGTAAGATTTTTTGCAGC
>JANOJO010000342.1:0-1661 GCA_031418795.1 Bacteroidota bacterium
CTTCAGCTGCAATTTTTTTCACCGGCAAAATCTGCCCGTTCCAGTTAATAATGTGGGTGATATTTACAACTTTGGTCTTGGTGGTGAATGCATTTACAAATTGTTTCACCAAATAATTTTCGTCCTCCGAAGGCAGGTCAAGGTTAACCCAAATTATTTTTATCCCGTCTCTAATTTCTCTCTGTTTCCACGCATTTACCACGTTTGGATAGTCTTGTTTGGAGGCCACTACTTCATCGCCCGCTGTTAATTGCAAACCGAATATTACTGTTTCCAACCCCTCCGATGAATTTCTGTTCATGCAAATTTCTTCGGCACTACAACCGGCCATGCGGGCCAGATCGCCGCGCAAAGTTTCGCGGCCCTGGTCAAGTATGCGCCACATATAATAACTCGGCGCTTCATTGCAATAATCATAATAACGCTTCATTGCTTCCTGCACAGTTTTGGGTGCAGGGCTTACTCCACCATTATTTAAATTGATAAGTGATGGTGATACTGTAAATGATTGCTGAATAAAATACCAGAAATCTTCTTCGCTTGCCAGATCAGTAGCTGAAACACCTTCTGCATCTCTTAATGCACCTTCTAAATTTTTTGCCCAGGTCGGTTTTGTAATTGATGATAAAATGGCTGTTGCTGAAAATGCTCCGGCTTTTGAAAGAAATGAACGGCGGTTGAAGGCAGGCATGTTGATTTGTTTTTATAAAAGTACATAAAAAAGAACCTCATTCTTTCCTGATATAACCGTGCCACGGCTTGAAGCCGTGGCACGGTCAAACTTTGAAAGTGAATAGATATTGAAATAAAATATAAGAATGCTGAATAGTCAATTATGGGGTCAGCCTACACAGACAAAGCAATAATTATTTATTTATAAAATTTTCTTTGTGGTTTAGTGGAAGAAATAGTTTTGGAACAGTCTTAATTATTTCAGTTTTCTGATTATAATACTCCTATACACACTTCAATTCAATACCCCCGTAAAAAATATGCCTCTGCTTTGTAGAGCCAGAAAGAAACACTATGTTTACAGTTTACAGTAAACTGTAAACTATGACCATTGAAAATCAAATAATTGAATATTTAAAAATACATAATGAAGCTTCAGTAAATGAGCTTCAGGAACAGATCGGCGTTTCCAGGCAAATGCTACACCGGGTACTAAATCGCATGCTTGAGGAAGGATATTTGCAAAAACTGGGCCGGCCGCCAAAAGTTTTTTATCGGTTAAACCAGGCTCCTGCCATCAAAAAAATATCTACGCTTTCATTATCAGAAGAAGAAATAAGTTTTCTGAATGATCATTTTTTACTGATCAATGAGGTGGGTAAAAGATTAACAGGCGCAGAAGCGATGCAGGCTTGGTGTGAAAGGCAAAAGTTACCGGTAGAGAAAACAGTCCGTGAATTTATTAATACTGAAAAAAAATACCTGAAATACTTTTTACCCAATGGCCTGATTAATGGAACTGAGAAGTTGCAAAGCACAATAGGTTTTGACAGCATATTAATTGATGATATGTTTTACTGCGACTTTTATGCCATCGAACGGTTTGGGAAAACTAAATTGGGCACCTTGCTGCATTTTGCCAAACAAGGGCAGAACCGTCCATTGATGCAGGAGATAATTTCGCTGACAAAAAATAAGGTTGAGGATTT
>JANOJO010000343.1:0-10031 GCA_031418795.1 Bacteroidota bacterium
CCCCTTCTTGCAAACACATCTTTTTGTGCCATGATAAGCATGATGATGTTGATGATAACACCGGAAAATACATGGAAGCCATGGAAACCGGTAATGCCATAAAAGTAACCGCCAAATGCTATAGGCCCTTTTTCACGAATATGTGCAGAAGCTGTATCTATCATGCCGGCAAGTTGCTGCGTTGTCATTTTCTCCATGGCTTCATGAGATGCTACAGCCCCTGCTTTAGGAAATTCATGAGCAAGTTGCATAAGCGATTCATGTGAACTTGAAGCCAATGCCTGCTGAGCCAACGCAGGATCAACTAATCTTCCCCATGGATTGCCTCCCATTGTTTGTCCGATGAATTCAATTTTTCCATCTGCAAGTACGGCATGCTCGCCAGTAATAAGGTGATGCCACTCCCATGCCTGGCAACCAAGGAATGCAAGCCCGCCAACTATTGTCCATGCAATCCATTTTACAACACCTTGTTTATCTCCTTTATGGCCTGCATGTACAGCAAGCACCATGGTTACAGAACTGATGATCAAAATAAACGTCATCACACTTACAAATGCAAGCGGAAGATTGGCATGACCTGCACCTGGAAAAGCATTGAACACCACATTAGGATCGGCCCAAAAGTTTTGAGAAAAACGAATGGAGCCATACGAAATCAAAAATGCACCGAAGGTGAAAGCATCACTCATCAGGAAATACCACATCATCAGTTTTCCATACTCCAGGTTAAAGGGGCTCTTACCTCCGCTCCACCAGCCTGTTTGATGCGTTGTTGATGTTGAAGACATGTTGGTTACTTAATTTTTACTTGTCAAATATTTTTAAGTTCAAAAAGTTCAGGTGTTCAAAAGTTTATATATTCAATGTTGCAGGTTAACTCGTAAACTTATAAACTTGTAAACTCAACGATCTCATCCTATCCAAAGAAAAAAAACTAATAAATAAATCCACAGTACATCTACAAAATGCCAGTAAATGGCTGCCACTTCTATTCCTGTACTTGCATACGTTTTTGTTTTTCCAAAAAATGCTTTTGCCAGCATTACAATCAGGGCAATAATACCACCCAGCACATGCAATGCATGCAATCCAAATATTACATACAAAAACTGTCCCGCACCTGCCACACCTTTAAACTGAATTCCGCTGTTCCATAATTGCAGAAATCCGATACATTGTAATACTACAAATGCAACTCCTAATATTACTGTTACTGCCATCAGTTGACGGTAACGGTTCATTTCCCTTTGTTTAAAAGAACGTATTGCCATTTGTATCGTTACACTGCTCAACAGAATGGCTGCTGTTGAATACCAAAATATATTTGGCGTTATAATCTCCTGCCAG
This sequence comes from Bacteroidota bacterium, assembly GCA_031418795.1. Taxonomy (GTDB): domain Bacteria; phylum Bacteroidota; class Bacteroidia; order Chitinophagales; family Chitinophagaceae; genus VBAS01. The sequence goes on from JANOJO010000343.1 coordinate 1,351, forward strand.
CTCGCCTGATTGCTTTTAATAATATAGGCGCTGGTCAGTCCGGCAAACATCATAATGATACTGCCGATTGCTATCCACATAGTGAACTTGTGTGGATGAATACGTTGTTCGTTTTTACTCACTATACCTGTAATCATAAATTCCAAATAAATAAAAATTCCAAATTCCATCCCGCCTGAAGCGTGACCAAATTCCAGCCTGTTTTATTTTTCGCTATCTCCTTCCAGTTTTTTTATCATGCTGGAGAATATTTTTCTAAATTGATTTGCTTCGTCAATTAACCAATCCCTTTCTTTTTCTAATTCTTTGTCTTCAAACAATTCAATCAACCCTAAAAAATGAACACTTTCTTTTGACTCCTTTCTGCAAACCTTAATCCTGTATTTCAAATCGCCTTTCCCAACATTTTCATTTGCTTCTATATAATTTGCCTCTACCAAACCATTTGATCTAACAAGCTGCTTTATATCTTCATTGTTTGCTATATCTTTTTTTACTGCTCTGCAAAATTTTCTTACCCGTTTCCCAAATTGATGACATCGTTCTTCTAATGGATGCTCAAACATTGGGATTTGGTATTTTTCTTTATTTGGAATTTAATTTAATTTATCACCTAAAAGAGCTAAGAGAACAACCGGCAGGTATATATAACTGCTGAACATTATTCTTCTTGCTGATTTTACTTCCATATCCCTGTACAATCTTACACATTGCCACACCATAAATAAATTGGCAATAGAAATTATTATCAAACTTACTATGCCGCTCATGCCAATGAAATACGGAATGACTCCTACAGGAATCAGCAACAAAGAATAAACCACGGTTTGCAATGCCGTAAATTTTGTCGGCCCTTTTTCAGCAGGCAAAAGTTTAAATCCTGCAGTGGTATAATCTTTATGTGCAAGCCAGGCTATTGCCCAGAAATGCGGAAACTGCCAGATAAATTGTATGCCAAACAAAACCCATCCTCCTGTACTTAAGCTTTCATCACCAGCAGCCCATCCAATTAAACAAGGCAATGCACCCGGAAATGCACCAACTAAAACTGCAATTGCATTTACTTTTTTTAATGGTGTATAAATAAATGCATACAGGAATAAACTGAATGCTGCAAGGCCGGCTGATGTCCAGTTAAAATAATTACCCAGCATAAAAACTCCTGCTGCACCAGTGATGATTGCAAATACCCAGCCTTCAGTTTCACTCATTCTTCCCGCAGCAATGGGTCTGTCTGCAGTTCGCTTCATCATGGCATCTGTTTTTTTTTCCACTGTCTGGTTTATTGCATTGGCACTGCCGGTAACTAATAAACCACCAATCGCAAGCAGTATCGTCATCCTGAGCGGGTTTTCAAATTTTTCTTTTATTTCAGGCACTAATAAAAAACTGATGACTGCAGAAAAAACCACCATGATGCTGAGCGAAACTTTTATCAGCTTCAGATAATCTTTGATCTTGCTTCCAATATTTAAAGAACTGTTTGTTTTATAATTTTCATTCTCCATCATTAATCACTCCCTTCATTTATTTATATCATCAATGATCCTTAGTTTCATTTTCTCCCACAGGTTCAGTTTGCGGAATGAACTCTCTTCCGTCTTTAGCATAATCATAAGCCCAGCGGTGTACTTCAGGAATTTCGCCTGGCCAGTTGCCATGCCCCGGATTGATTGGTGTTGTCCACTCTAATGTATTTGACCCCCACGGATTTTGTGTACGAACTTTTCTTCCTTTAAAAATTGAATAGAAGAAATTGAAAACAAACATCAGTTGCATGGCAAATACAATGATGGAAACTATGGTGATCATTTTATTGAGATCTTCAAATTTGTTGAAATTATGCCAGCCTCTTAAATCAAGATAACGACGCGGCACACCGGCAAGGCCCTCATAGTGCATCGGCCAGAAAATAAGATAAGCGCCAATGAAAGTTACCCAAAAATGAATATAGCCAAGTGTGGGATTTATATAGCGGCCAAACATTTTTGGAAACCAATGATAAATGCCGGCAAACATACCAAACATGGATGCCACACCCATTACAATATGAAAGTGAGCCACTACAAATTTTGTATCGTGCAGGTGAATATCAATAGTTGAATTGCCAAGAAACAAACCGGTAAGGCCGCCGGAGATAAACAAACTAACAAAGCCAATGGCATATAACATACCCGGAGTGAAACGGATATTACCTTTCCATAAAGTAGTAAGCCAGTTAAAAACTTTGATGGCTGATGGTACGGCAATTAATAAAGTAAGCAATACAAAGACAGAGCCGAGAAACGGATTCAATCCCGTAACAAACATGTGGTGTGCCCACACAAGAAATGCCAGAATGGTGATAGCAAATAATGAACCCACCATGGCCATATAACCAAAGATTGGTTTTCTTGAATTCACACTCAGTATTTCTGATACCATACCCATGGCGGGTAATAATATAATATATACTTCCGGATGGCCGAGGAACCAGAACAGGTGCTGGAATAAAATGGCGCTGCCTCCTTCATTTGGCAAGGCCTGTCCGCCAATAAAAATATCGCTCAGGTAAAAACTTGTTCCAAGATTTCTATCAAATAATAAAAGTATAGCGCCGGAAAGAAGTACAGGAAAAGAAAGTACACCAAGAATTGCTGTGAAAAGAATTGCCCACATAGTTAATGGCATTCTTGTCATACTCATTCCCTTTGTACGCATATTTAATATGGTGGTAATATAATTGAGGCCACCCAGCAATGATGATATAATAAACATCGCCATACTTATCAGCCACAGATCCATTCCTATTTTTGATCCATCGCCTGCCTGGTGCAACGCACTTAATGGCGGATACACTGTCCATCCTCCCGATGCCGGGCCGGTATGAACAAACAAAGATGAAAACATAATAACACTGGCAATAAAGAAAAACCAGTAAGAAAGCATATTGAGAAAAGGAGAAGCCATATCCCTGGCGCCAATCTGCAGTGGAATAAGCAGGTTAGCAAATGTGCCGCTAAGGCCTGCTGTTAATACAAAGAATACAAGTACAGTACCGTGAATGGTAATGAGGGCATAATAAAATTCCGGTTGTATTGTTCCGCCTTTTGCAAAATTGCCAAAAAAGGTTTCAAGAATTGGAAATGTTTGCTCTGGAAAACCCAACTGCAAACGGAACAGCACAGAAAATAAACCACCGATGATGCCCCATATAATACCCGTGACCAAAAACTGTTTGCCGATGGTTTTATGATCCTGGCTGAAAATATATTTGGTTACAAATGTTTCTTTGTGATGATGTGCATGGTGCTCATCATGATGTGATTCATCATGTGTGTTTACATCTGCGTGTCCATGCAATGTTGCTTCGTTACTCATAATCTCTTTTTTTAGATGTCCCGCATAGGCGGGATTATCAAAAATATTTTAGTTGCCTGTCGGCATTCCCTGTGCAATAATTTTTGCTGAATCTGCAATTGCTTTCACAGCATCCGGATCATGCTCTGGAAATGCAGCATAATATTTTGGTTTTTTAGATGCCATCCAGCGGTCAAACTCTTCCTGTGATTCTACAATAATTGTTCCCCGCATACCAAAATGTCCTCTGCCGCACATCTGGTCGCAGGAAAGTTCATACACAAATTCAGGATCATTCAGTTCTTTGCGCATGTCCAAAGTTGTTTTGATAGGCGTAAACCACATAGTGGTTGGTGTACCCGGCACTGCATCCATCTTCATTCGAAAATGTGCAAGGCCCACATCATGAATTACATCTTTGGCATTGATAATTAATCTTACCGGTTTGTTTACCACTAAGTGCATATCATCTCCACTCACATAAATATCATCGTGATTAGCGGGGTCTTCCCACAACTGGCCAAGAGGATTATTATTAGCCGGATCTATCTTCTTAAAAAATTTTTTTCCAAATACTTTGTCTTTACCCGGATACCTGTACTCCCATTGAAACTGGCTGCCGGTTACTTCTACCTCCATGGCTCCTTTAGGAGCTTCGCCTGTAATTCTGAACCAGTAAAACAAACCAAAACCAACCATCACAGTTAATACGATTGCCGGTATCACTGTCCAAATCATTTCTAATTTGTTATTGTGCGGAAAAAAGAATGCTTTTCTTTTATCAGACTCCTGGTATTTATAAGGAAACCAGAATAATAAACCCTGTGTAATAAAAAATACAATACCCGTAATGATTATTGTAATCTTCATCATATTATCAACATCCAGGCCATGATTAGAAGCTGATGATCCGAATTGAAGAATTTTTCCGCCCAGTCTTTCGTTGCAATAGTAAACACCAATCATTCCAAAAATTAAAAACAGCAGCAGCAGGAATCCGTTGATGCGGTTAGTTTGTTTTCTCGATTTTTCTTCGCCCCGCATTACTGAAACATACTCGCTGGCTTTGGCTATCTGAAAAGTAATAAGGAAGCCAAGCAAGAGTACCAGTATGATGAAAAAAGTTTGCATAATTTTTAGTTCAGTTATCGGCCTCCTCCCGATCCCGATGAATCGGGACCATCAGAGCACAAGGCCAGCTTATTGAAAAATATTTTTATATAAGAGCTTTTAAAAATTCAGAGTTCTCCAAAAGCCTCCCCTTCGGGGAGGTTTGGAGGGGCTTTGCCTACGTATGATGTATCACACTTTCTTTAAAGAAAGGATGATTTTTTGCCACCAACGGATGTTTTGCTAATGATCTTGCTGTTACAAACATGATCAATCCGACAAATCCCAATGCCACTCCCAAATCATACAACATCACCGGCACATGATCTCTTGATAAGCCCGGATGTACCATTTGGAAAAAATCTAACCAGTGTCCGAATATGATTACAACAGCCAGCACCGTTACTGTTGTGTAATTTCTTTTTGCTCCTCTTTTCATTAATAACAATAATGGAACAAGGAAATTAATAATAACGTTTAGAATAAAAATACCATAATATGCTCCCTGCACTCTTGGTTCAAAATATTTTGTTTCTTCCGGCTGGTTGCTGTACCAGATAAGCATGTACTGGCTGAACCAGAGATAAGTCCAGAAAACTGAAAATGCAAACATGAACTTACCAATGTCATGCAGATGTTCTTCCGTAGTATATTCTAAGTACCCTTTATTCTTCAGGTAAATTACAAACAAAGCAATAAGCGCCATGCCGGAAACAAATGTACTGGCAAACGTGTACCAACTGTACATGGTACTGTACCAGTGTGCATCAATACTCATCAGCCATAGCCAGGGAATAGTTGACATAACTGTAAGTGCAAATACAATCATAAATAATGCAGCCCACACTGTATTTTTCCAGATGAATTTTTTTCCTTCTTCCACACCAAGCGGCGCTTTATCTGTGCTGCGTGAAAAGTCTCTCATTTTTTTACCCAATAGCCACCAAAGAACTATAGTTATCACAGTGAACACAGTGAAGAAATTTTTATTTAAAAATCCTTTTTTCCAATTCAGTATTTCATCATGTTTTACATGTTCAGAATCTGTCCAGTGATATATTGCATGGTCGCCACCAAAAACAATTGCCAGTAAAATTGCACCGCAGATAACGCCGATAACAGGAACAACTGACGATATTGCTTCCGGCACTCTTCTAAAACTCATGGGCCATCCACCCCAGGCAAGAATAGTGGCGCAGATAAAAAACATAGCTGCGTTTACCACCAGCAAAAAGTAAACACTGTTTTGCAAAAGACTGCCCCAGAAACGGGCTCTTTCATGTTCGTTATCACTCATGCCATGAGTAACATACAGTAAAATAACAGATACAATACCCACTGCCATCAGTGCATACGACCACATCTTGTATCGTTGAGGTATTACAAATTGTTCGCGGATAGACATCAGTTAACTTTTATAGTTCTTCAAAAAAAAATCTTTTTACTTTTTTACAGCTACACTGTCAGCAGCAGGCTTTGCTGCTATTGCCTGCTTTTCTTTTATATAGTGAATAATCATCCAGCGCTGCTTGCTGCTCAGTTGCGATGCATAACTTCCCATAGCATTTTTTCCATAAGTAACTGAATGAAACATGGTGCCTTCTGCCATTACTTTCAGTTCATCACTTAATAAATTTTTGGGCGCAGCAACAAACGGGCCCTTTCCATCATTATATAAAGGACCCATGCCATCCAATTTTTCACCATGGCAAATTCCACAGTTCACTAAGTAAAGTCTTGCAGCTTCTAAATAATCTTTTGCTACTAATGCCGGCAAAGGATTTTTTACACTTGCTGAATTTACATAACCCAATGAATCATTTTTATAGGGATATGCAGCGAGGTCGCCTCTTGCTACAGTACCCGCTACAGGCATATTATTATAAAAAATCTTTGTGCCAATCTTTGAAAGGTCATTAGTAAATTTTGCAGAATCTAATGCGGCATAGGTTTCAAAAGCACGGCTATAAAACATGTCAGGCATATAATCGTTGCCCGGATCATTTTTTCCTCCCCGGCAGCTTATCATCACTATCCCTGCAACAAACACACCCGATATGACTAATATTTTTTTCATCCTGGATTATTTATTCTGTTTTATGCAGATACTTCCTCATGTTTTTTATCAAATACTTTTGAATCTTTATCATAGCGGCCAAGCCACCATTTGGTTTCTTTGTAATCCACTTTCACATCTTTGGCGCCCAGGCTTTGTAAAAATGCAACCGCTTCTGTTTCGTTTGTTTTATCGGTACATTCAAAAGCCATTACAAACAAATCATCGGTTGATCTTAAATTGAAATGATCTTTTTTTACAAACGGAGCTAACTGACATAAATAACAAAATGTAAGCACCATGCCAACTGCAGAAAACAAAACAGTTAATTCAAACGTAATAGGAATCCAAGCAGGCAAAGAGAAAAATGGTTTTCCGCCAAAATTCAACGGCCAGTCATAGGTTAATGCCCATGAAATAAATCCCAATGCAGTTGCAGTGCCGGTAATAGCATAAATGAATCCCGCAGTGTGAAGGCTGGTATCACGAAGACCCATTACCTTATCCAGTCCATGAATTGGGAATGGAGTAAACACATCATGAATTTTATATCCTGCTTTACGAACATTTTTTACAGCAGGAAACAAAACCGCTTCATCATCAAAACTGCCGACTATGAATTTTTTTACTGACATATTTTTTAGTTCTGAGTTATTAGATCGGAGTTCGGAGTCATGGGTTTTACTGACTCCCGACTCTGAACTTCTGACTTTCTTTAAGCTCCATGATCATGTGAATGTTCATGAGCAAATTCATCTGCTTTTTGTTTTTCCAGTTCGCCCATTTTTGATTTATAATTATCTCCGGTTCTTTTCAAAATATGTTTGATCTCTGCTACTGCAATTACCGGGAAGAATTTTGAAAACAGGAAATAACAGGTAAAGAACAAACCAAATGTTCCCATGTAAAACCCAACTTCCCAGATTGTAGGACGGTAATAAGTGCTCCATGCTGATGGCAGGTAATCACGGTAAACTGAAGTAACGATGATTACAAAACGTTCGAACCACATGCCAACATTTATCAATATTGACATAAAAAAAGTAACCAGCAGGCTGCTTCTCATTTTTTTGATCCAGAAAATTTGCGGCGACAGTACATTACATCCCATCATGATCCAGTAAGCCCATCCATAAGGGCTGCTCAGGTTCAGACGGTTTTCCATAAAAGCAAAACCTTCGTACTGGTTAGCGCCATACCATGAAATAAATAATTCAGTTAAGTACGCAATGCCAACAATGGATCCCGTGAGCACAATAACTTTATTCATCACATTAATATGCTCGATGGTAATGTATTCTTCAAGTTTTAAAACTTTTCTTGTTACCACCAGCAGAGTTTGCACCATTGCAAAACCTGAGAAGATGGCACCTGCAACAAAGTATGGTGGAAAGATTGTAGTATGCCAGCCGGGAACTACTGATGTGGCGAAGTCGAAGGATACAATTGTGTGAACTGATAATACAAGTGGTGTGGCTAAACCGGCCAGCACTAATGAAAGCGCTTCATGCCGCTGCCAGTGTTTGGTACTTCCTGTCCAGCCGAATGCAGCAACGCCATAAAACATTTTGCGCCATTTCTTTTTTGCACGGTCACGCAATGTGGCAACATCTGGTAACAAACCACTGTACCAGAATAAAAGTGATACAGTAAAATATGTTGAGATGGCAAATACATCCCAAAGAAGTGGTGAATTAAAATTTACCCATAACGGACCTCTTGTATTTGGATATGGCAATGTGAAAAAAGCATCCCATACACGGCCCATGTGAAATATTGGAAATTGACCAGCACACAATACGGCAAAAATTGTCATGGCTTCTGCTGCACGGTTTACACCTGTTCTCCATCCCTGGCGAAATAATAATAAAATGGCAGAGATCAATGTACCAGCATGACCAATACCAATCCACCATACAAAGTTTGTAATATCATAACCCCAGCCGATGGTTTTATTCAGGTTCCATTGTCCTACGCCATAGATAACTTCCATGGTAACAGATAAAATTCCAAAACATAAAAACAAAACTGAAACGATAAAGCCGATCCACCATGCACGGGAAGGACTTGCTTCCACCGGACGGCAGATGTCTTCAGTTATCTGGTGATAGTCTTTATTGCCCTCCACTATTGGTGGCCTTACCTGTGATTCGTATCTGAGTAATCCCATAAATCT
>JANOJO010000344.1:0-2426 GCA_031418795.1 Bacteroidota bacterium
TACATCACGAATGCTTTCCACCACACAAATAGTTTCCTGCTTGCGCATACTGTTGGCACAGATAGAACAAATATCTCCATCAGCTACATTGTAACAGCGGTGACAAAATTTTATTTCGTTGCGCATTTTTGCAACCACTTCACTGAAACGGGTAACATCATTTTCATTTTGTTTTAATAAATGAAGTACTAATCTTAATGCAGTCTTTTTTCCAATGCCGGGAAGTTTGGCAAATTCGTTGACGGCATTTTCTAATAAAGAGGAAGAGAATTGCATAATTAAAGATACACATCATAAATAATTGATTTTAAAAAATTATATTTGAGAAAAGGTAATTTATGAGAATACTATTCCTGATGACTCTTTTATTCTCCTTAGACGGGCATTCACAAAATTATACCTGGATGCCCGGTGAAGTATTATACAAGGATGGCAGGATTGAGAAAGGTGTTGTTGATTACAAGCCCTGGTCTAAAAATCCTTCAGTGATCAACTTCGCCAAACGAAGAGATTCGCTGTTCCTTATATTTTCCTCAGGTATAATCAGATTATTGCCAGCTGATATTTCCGAAGTCAGGATAGATGGGAAAGATATATACCGCGGAGCCTATGTTACAAGATATATGAATCCATTGGATGTCAAAAATGTAACAGAATATTTTGATGAACCCGAAAAGACAGAATATATATTTTTAAGGCAACTTAGCAGTGGTAAATCGCTGTCTTTGTACACCTATGTGGAAAGTATAAAGACACATTATTTTATTATAGACAGCGCTGGTAACCTAACAACACTTCGTTATGTAAAGTACATTGAAAAAACAATAAAACTAATTGAAGACAGAATTTATAAAGATCAGTTAACACCGTATATAATTAATAATACAAAAGCAAGTAAAACACTTTCAACAACTGAATGGAGAGATGAGGAAATGATAAAGCTGGTTAAATTGATTAATAATAGTAATGAAACGAGTTATGCAGAAGCTGAGCAAAAAGCGCTGCAAAAAAGCCATGGTTTTTTTGCAGGGTTAATGGCCTCTGTTATTACTTACCAGATAACAAGCAATGATGTATTAATAGGCAATTTTGAGTTTAATACTGTTTACCGGCCATTGATTTATGGGGGCTATCGTTTTTCAGGTGGTCGTGGTTCAACGAAATTGGTATTTCAATTATTGGCAGGATGGTATTCTTATTCTGTAAAGAGTGAATATAACTGGAATTCTTCCGGCATTCCTGTAAAAGAAAACCTGGCGGTCAAAAGTAATTGTCTGATATTGGGTACAGAGTTGATATATAATTTATCAGGGAATGCCAAAACAGGTTTTGAAATCGGGGTTGGGGTTAATTCTAATTTACCTACTTCAGTATCAAGCCTCCGCACAACCACAGAAATAAGCGCTGTAACTGGCCGGCCAGTTTTCAGGGAACAATTACATCTTCAAAATAGCCCGCATATCAGTGGATATGCTGTTATTCAGATTCGCCTGATTAAAAAACAGTTTATCAGGGCTGTGCTTGAACCTATGCATAAGGTAGATGACTTTAGAATAACCAAACCGCAACAATCCCTGTTTGCACTGGGGTATCATTTTTTTTTAGGTAAAAAATAACGGACTTATTTTTGTTATAATGTTATATCAAATTCATTTTCCCAATTGACTTTAATCGTTATTTTTTTGTTCACCGGTTTTACCAACTCAGGTTGTTTTCGTTTATCAAAAAAATCACCGGCATCCCATACTCCGTTTTTGTTTTTATCTGTAAGTATTCTTATTTCATAATCACCGGGCGGAAAAAGTGTTTGAGAAAAACTGGCTGTGGTTAATGGGAATGATTTTACAACCTTTTCGCCCTGTACAAATAACAACACAGAATTTTTTGCCGCATCAAAATTTGTAAAATTAATTTTGACAGATGCATAATCTGTTTGTTTCCTGGTAGCGAAATTCAGGGTATCTGTTTTCAGCAATTTTCTGCCTGCTGTATCCTGTGCAAACTCTTTATCAAGTATAAGATTATAACGGGTGCCATCCTTCCAGTTAATATTCAACGTTATTTTTTTATGCATACTGTCAACTGTCCAGGAATAGTTTTTTTCAGGTACAAAAGCAGAGTCGGTACTTAACTGCAATTTGGATGAATCAAAATTTTTAAGCGGCTGATCAAATGAGAGTGTAAATGTATTGAGCAAGTCCTGCTGATTATTACTCAGGTTTGTTGCAAATTTTAATCTTCTTTCATCAGCCCGGTTGGGGCCGCCGCGGTTAGATGTTAATGATACTGTGGCGGCTGGCGTTTCTTTTTTTTCAGCAGATGCGTATAAGGTAACAGCAGGTGCATTGGGTTTTATTTCCAATGGCTGATCAGCAAATGCAAACAATTGTGTTTTTGTAAAATATTTTTTTTTGCCATTTTCATAT
>JANOJO010000345.1:0-1585 GCA_031418795.1 Bacteroidota bacterium
AAAGTACAGTGCCATATTGCTGGTGGTAATGCGAAAGAGGTTTTCGCAGCCGGATAAACGCAAGGCCACATTCGTGTTTTATGGGATCACTCATGAATCTATTCCTAAAGAAGCCATGCCTACTCCGCCTATGGCGGATTCGGCAGGCAAGGCGCAAAGTTAAGGGATGGTGCTCAGAAAACTGGTATTGAAGTTTTGGAAAGAAAAGATAAATACTGAACTGAGTATTCAATATTGCATTAGGCCTATACCCTCTAAGTGGTATTGTTATACAAACTTAATTAGCCTAATTTTAATCAGATTAAATAATAGAAATGAAAAATATATTTATTCCTTTATACCTGCTTTTTGCAATAAATTCAGCAGCGCAGGATGATACTGAATTCCCGAAAGGATTTATCATGCACCTGAAACTGCAAAACGGCATGGTGACAAAATTTAATTCAACACCTGATCTTTATACCGGGGGTTTACAACTGGTTCCACAATTCGCTGTTGTTGAACACAGGCTGAGAGCCGGAATTAGCGGAGGATTTTTTTATACAAATAAAAAACTGCAGGTATCCGGCGGACCTGTTATCTCTATAAAACTGAAAACATTTAATGCTGGAATTTTCGGTAGCGCCGGTAATATTCACCTTACAGCAGAACATTTGTGGGGATCGGGAAAGCAGCGCCTTGTTGGCGGCGGTTTTAATCTTGACCTGCTGAATAAAATTATTATCAGCCTTGCAGCGCATCGTGATTATAAATTGAACGCCTGGTGGTTTCAAAACGGTGTCGCCTTTCGCATCAGTAAAAAGAAAAAACCAGTTGAACCTTTTAACTAAATTAAAATGAAAAGAGCATTAGTCATCAGTGGTGGTGGCTCTAAAGGAGCATTTGCCGTGGGTGTGGTAAAAAAATTAATGAACACATTTCCCGGACTTGAATTTGACATCTTCGTTGGTACCAGTACCGGCTCGTTGATTGTGCCATTTGTTGCTCTCGGAGAAATGGGAAAGCTGGAAACATTATATACCACGCAAAAAACAGAAAACATTATTGAAAAATTCAACATTGGAGACAGGATCGATAAAAAAAGCATTTTTGGTGCTAATCCTTTGTGGAGCCTCATAGAAAATAATCTGACTGATGCGCAATGCAATTTATTGTTTGCGTCTGAAAAAGAAATTTATTTGACAACGACCTGCCTGCAAACAAGTAACCTTACTGTATTTACCAATGCTGCTAATCCATTTCTATCGAAATATTATGAAATAACAAAGCTTGTCAATAACCTGCATTTAAGAAAAGCAGTAATGGCCTCGGCTTGTCAACCGGTTTTTATGCCACCCGTTAATGTAAACAAAGATGTTCCTGGTGCCGGCAATGAAACTTATCAATACGTTGATGGAGGTGTAAGAGAATATGCCGGAATAGAAATGGCAATTGATAACGGCGCCACTGAAATCTTCACCATCCTGTTATCTTCCGGAAAATCAGCACCGGTGAATACTGAGTTTAAAACTCTTTTTTCAATCCTGCAACATACCATCGAAATTTTTACTGATGATGTGGGTAAAAATGATCTTATCATACCCGA
>JANOJO010000346.1:0-1943 GCA_031418795.1 Bacteroidota bacterium
CGGAATTTTTGAAACCAGTCTTTCAATATCGCCGCAAAGTTTTATGGCATAAGAAATTTTATTTCGCAAATCTGTGTGCAGAATAAAAAATTCCACTAACTGCAACCGCTCATTTATTTTATTAATATCTTTTAACGGGAAAACAACCCATCGTTTCAATAATCTTGCGCCCATGGGTGATACGGTGTTATCAAGAACACTTAGTAATGTATGACTCTGGTCTGAATTATTAATTATTAATTCTAAATTTTTAATTGTAAATCGATCCATCCACAAAAAATCATCGCGGTCTATCCGCTGAAGCGAGCTGATATGTTGTAAGTTGGGATGCTCTGTTTCTTTTAAATAATGAAGAATTGCACCTGCAGCCGTCAACCCGTTTTTCAAATCTTCCACGCCAAATCCTTTCATGGAAAAAGTTTGAAAATGTTTCAGTAAAATATCAGCGGCGTAGTTATTATCAAAAATCCATTCATCAAGTGTATAACTGTAAATTTTTGCTCCAAAATATTCTTTAAAAAGTTTTTGTTTATGTTTTTCAAAAACCACTTCGGCGGGTTTGAAACTTTGTAAAAGTTTGTCGGCATATTCCCTGTCACCTTCTGCCACTAAAAATTCGCCGGTGGAAATATCAAGAAAGGCCAGTCCATAAACATCGTTTGCTGCAAAATGCACACCTGCTAAAAAATTATTGGAATGATGATCCAGCAGTTTATCATTTATCGCAGTGCCGGGGGTTACAATTTCTGTCACTCCTCTTTTCACAATTCTCCCGCCTCCCGGCGGAACCTTTTTTGGATCTTCTAATTGATCGCAAATAGCAACACGATAACCAGCCTTTACTAATTTATGTAAATAAGTATCGAGTGCATGATGTGGAAATCCTGCAAGTTCAGATGAAGCGGCATCTCCATTATTTCTTTTAGTTAAAGTAATGCCAAGCACCTGCGAAGTAATGACTGCATCGGAACCAAATGTTTCATAAAAATCACCCACACGAAATAGCAGGATGGCATCAGGATATTTTTGTTTGATAGCCCGGTGCTGCTGCATCAATGGAGTTATTTCTGTCTTTGTTTTTGCCATTGCCTGTCCCGATATACCGGGAGACGACAAATATAAACATTGATTTCTTTACCGAAAGCTTTCTGATGTTTGTGAATTACTTTTGCCACTATGCGAAAACTTTCAATGGAAGAACTTGATCGTAAGTCTGTTGAAGAATTTAAACAATCAGAAAAAAATAATATAATCGTTGTGCTGGAAAATATCCGCAGTGCCTATAATGTGGGTAGTGTGTTTCGTACGGCCGATGCTTTTTTAATAGAAGCAGTTTATGTTATTGGTTATACAGCACAACCTCCCCATAAAGAAATAAAAAAAACTGCATTGGGCGCAGAAGAAACAGTGCAGTGGAAATATTTTAAAACATCTGTTGAAGCAATTGCTGATTTAAAAATTAATGGGTACAAAATATTTTCTGTTGAGCAAACCGAAGGAAGTATGAAATTGCAGGATGCAAATTTTAAGGCCGGAGAAAAGATTGCCATTGTTTTTGGAAATGAAGTAACGGGAGTGGAGCAAAGCACCATTCATCTTTGCGATGGCTGTATTGAAATTCCTCAATTGGGCATGAAACATTCACTGAATATTGCAACTGCAGTGGGAGTGGTTTTATGGGAACTTGTACGTTACAGATTGAATAAGATTAGTTAATTTCACATCATGGAAACTATAATTATCAAATCTACTGATACCAGAAAAACCAGGGCATTACTGGATTTTTTGAAAAAAAACAGGATGTCAGCAGATGTATTTCCCGAGCGGGATAAAGAGGAAATATTAAAAAGCATTGAGAAAGGTGCAAAAGAAGCTGCTGCATTTATAAAGGGAAAGAAAAAATTAAGGGACGCCAAAGACCTTTTAAGTGAGTTATAGAATTG
>JANOJO010000347.1:0-5533 GCA_031418795.1 Bacteroidota bacterium
AGAAGCTTACCAGCTTTATTTACAAGGGCGGTATCACTGGAACAAACGATTAGATGGTTCGTTAATGAAAGGCATTGACTATTTTAATAAGGCCATTGAAAAAGATTCTTCTTACGCACTTGCCTATGCCGGCCTGGGCGATTCTTACCTGATGCTGGGTGTGTATGGTATATTACAACCGCGGAAAAGTTTTCCTGTTGCAAAAAAATATATTGAAAAAGCGCTTCAATCCGACAGCACTCTTTCCGAAGCTTATGCCACGCTGGTAGATATTAATATTCATTATGATTGGGATGCTGCGTTGGCTGAAGCTAATTTTCAAAAAGCCATTGCCTTCAATCCTGGTTATGCCAGCGCCTACCATTGGCATTCGGAAGTATTAATCATGCGAAAACAATTTGAAAAAGCATTTGGCGAATCGGAGGCAGCGCTAAAAATTGATCCCTTCTCTCTGATTATTAACAGCCAGTTAGGTACCAATTATGTTTATGCAGGAGAAATGGAAAAAGCAAAAACACAGTTTCTTAAAACACTTGAACTTGATTCTTCATTTGCTATTGCTCATCATCATTTAGGCGTCGTTTATGCAGAGATGAAAAAATTTGACTCAGCGCTGTTTCATATTCACAAATCACTTGCGTTTTCTCATGACAATTTACGTTTCATGGCAACACTTGCATATGTGGAAGGAATCAGAGGGAAAAAAGAAAAAGCGCTGCGAATAGAAAAAGAATTTCTGGCAAAAGCAAAAAAAATGTATATCCCCGCCTATGATCTTGCAGTCGTTGAACTCGGCCTGGGAAAGAATGAACTGGCATTACAATACCTGGAACAGGCATTTATAGAACGAAGCCCCTGGATGCCGTTTATCAGTATGATTCCAACTTTTAATTCGCTGAAAGAAGAGACGAGGTTTAAGGCGCTGGTTCGGAAAATTGAATTTTCAAATTAATAATACCTGATAACATTACGATACCAGTTAACTAAAATATCTAAACCCGCCAACTTTCAACCTGGTACAATTGCCACTTTAGAATTATTTATTTTTTGAATCATTAAAATGCCTGCAGAATAATTCCTTACATTCATTTTTCAAAACCAAAACGAATGAAACAACTAACTGCTCTGTTATCTCTTTTCACCATTTCATTATTATCTTTTTCTCAACAACAGAAAAATAAATTCACCGGCAACAAGCAAACAGTAATTTCTTCCATAGAAAAACATCAGCAGGAGCTTATCAAACTCAGCGACCAGGTGTGGGGCTTTGCTGAATCTGCACTCAGGGAAAAACAATCTGCAAAAGTTTTATCAGATTATGCTGAAGTAAATGGATTTAAAGTAACGAGAGGAGTTGCCGAAATGCCAACTGCTTTTATTGCAGAGTATGGAAATGGTAAACCCATTATCGGCATCATGGGTGAGTATGATGCGCTGCCCGGCCTTTCACAAAAAGCACAACCGACAAAAGACCCTCTCTTAACTGATGCACCAGGTCATGGTTGCGGACATAATATGTTTGGTGCAGGAAGTTTAGGTGCTGCTGTTGCCATTAAAGAATTAATTGCTGCCGGAAAACTGAAAGGCACTATTCGTTTTTATGGTACGCCTGCTGAAGAAGATGTGGGCGGAAAAATTTATATGGCAAGAGCCGGTTTATTTAATGATCTGGATGCTTGTCTCGATTGGCACCCCGGTTATGAAACCGCATCCGGAATGCAAAGCAGCATGGCAGTAGTAGATCATATGTTTGAATTTAAAGGCATAAGTTCACATGCTTCATCAGATCCCTGGAATGGAAGAAGTGCATTGGATGCAGCTGAACTTTTTACCAACGGAATTAATTATTTACGTGAACATATAAAGCCTACTGTTCGTATTCATTATGTGTATAAAGAAGCAGGTAATGTACCAAATGTAATTCCTGATCGTGCCAGTGTTTGGCTCTGGATACGTGATTCAAAAAGAGCCGGAGTAAAAGCTGTAGAAGAAAGAGTGTTTGACATTGCCAAAGGCGCTGCTTTAATGGCCGGTGTAGATTATAATATCAGACTGCAGAACGGGGATTATGAAAAACTGGTAATTGAAACAGGGGCAAGAACAATGCAGGCTAACCTGGAAATGATAGACAGTATCAGTTATACTCCGGAAGAATTTGAATTTGCCAAACAGATCATGAAAGAAGCGGGATTGCCTTATAATGGTATAAAAGGAAATGTAAAACCACTGGAGCCAACCCGATCCGATCCTGGTGGTGGCAGCACTGATGTAGGAGATGTAAGTTGGGTGGTTCCTGAAATTTCATTAAGGGTAACAACAGCACCTTATGGTTCTCCATGGCATTCGTGGGTCGTTGTTGCTTGCGGCGGTATGAGCATCGGCCACAAAGGAATGTTGTATGCAGCCAAAGGATTGAGCACAACGATGGTTGATCTTTTTGAAAATGAAAAACTGCGCCAGGATATGCGTAAAGAATTTGATCTGAAAAGAAATGGTGAAGTTTGGAAAGCTATGTTACCAGATGGGCCGCCACCGGTGCCGAAAGATTAAACATGCGTAAATTTTACGGATTGCTGTTTCAGAAAATTTTTATCTACATTTAGA
Source organism: Bacteroidota bacterium (assembly GCA_031418795.1). Lineage (GTDB taxonomy): Bacteria > Bacteroidota > Bacteroidia > Chitinophagales > Chitinophagaceae > VBAS01. The sequence goes on from JANOJO010000347.1 coordinate 2,605, forward strand.
ATCTAAAAACTCTGTGTGCCAGTTTACTTTAACCTTCCTTATGAATTCTTCACTATCCATTCACATTTGAAAACCCAAATAATATTAATAACATCTGCTTTATGAAAAAAAGCATACCCTGCTTTATTTCCTGTAAAAGAATTGTGTTCATGTTGCTTTGCAGTGGCATGATGATATTCTTATTGCCAGTTCATACCAATGCCCAGTCCCAATCGGAAACAGGACTTCCATTTATCACCAATTATTCTCCTAAAACTTATAATGCTTTTCCTCAGTCATGGTGTATTCAGGAAGATGAAAGTGGAATTATGTATTTCGGTATTCAAAGCTATATCCTGGAATATGATGGAGTAAAATGGAATAAAATACCGCTTCTGAAAAGTGTTGTCCGATCAATGGCCAGACACAAAGATGGTTTGATTTATTACGGCGGATTTACAGATTTGGGTTATCTGGATAATGACAGCCTTGGACAAAAAAAAACTTATTCGTTATTAGATCTTGTTCCTGTTGAAAACAGGAATTTTTTAGATATATGGTCAACCTATTCCACAGAAACAGGTGTTTATTTTCAAGCCCGTGAATATATTTTCAGGTTAGAAGATAAAAAGACAGGGGCTATTGAAAAAAGAAATATTAAAGTGTGGAAGCCTGCCACCAAGTTTATGTATTCTTTTTATCTCGACAACAATTACTACGTTCACCAGCAGGGATTAGGTCTTTTTAGGATGGTAAATGATTCGCTGGTTTTAATACCCGGCAGTGAATTTCTTGGCAAGGAAAGAATGCAGGTAATGCTGCCTTACTCCTCCCCTGATGGGGGAGGTCGGGAGGGGGCTGAAAAACAATACTTAATTGGAATGTTTTATGGCGGACTTTATTTATTCGATGGAAAAACATTCCGGCCATTTGCAACTAAAGCCGATCCAATCATCAAATCTGGATCTATATTATATAAAGGACTTCAATTAAAAAATGGCAATTATGTTCTTTCCACCACCGGAAAAGGTCTCGTCATTATAGATGCACAGGGCAACCTGCTGCAAAAAATTAACCGGGATGTGGGACTGCAGGATGAATCAATTTATGCCAGCTACCAGGATAAAAAAGGCACTCTTTGGTTAGGACTTGATAACGGGATATCCAGGGTGGAAACAGCTTCCCCGCTAACACAATTTACTTTACAATCGGGCATTAATACCGGCGTTCTAAACATAAACAGATTTGAAGGAAATTTATATATTGGCACTACCAACGGTCTTTTATTATATAATAATACTACTTCATTTTTCGATCCGGTATCCGGCATACCACAAAATCAAATCTTCTCTCTGTTACCTGACGGAAAACAATTACTGGTACCCGGTGATGGACTTTTTAGCGTAAGAGATAAAAAAACTTCTACGATACGTAGATCTGTAAGCGCAGACCTCACATTATCCGGATTATATATTTCCAGAAAATACCCGGATATTTTATTTGGCGGAGGCACATTTGGTGTAGCAGTATTCACAAGGTCTTCTGTAAATAAAATTTCTAAAGAACAACCTGCATGGCAGTTTGCGGGATACATTCCGGGTATTACAGATCAGGTATGGACCTTTTCAGAAAACAAGGATGGAACAATTTGGGCTGGCACTCAGGCCGGATCGGCATATAAAATTATTCTGGCTTTTAATGAAAAGGGAAATATTGATTTACCAAAAACAATTTTTGAGAAATATGGAGCTGATCATGGTTTTAAAAATGGAACTGGCCAGGTTTATTACATCAAAGGAGTAAATTATTTTTTTGCGGATTCTTCTCTTTACACATTTGATGATAAACAAAAACGATTTATTCCTGACAGTACCTTTGGCAAATTTGAAAATGGCGGAGGCAATACTGAATATGATATGGTGGAAGATCAGCAGGGAAGAGTGTGGATTCGTTTTGGAAAAGAAACAAGGCTTGCCATCCCAAAACCAGAAGGTGGATACCGGATAGACAATACTCAGTTAAGTACAATCAGTGAACTTACCATCCAAAAAATTTATCCTGAAAGTAATGGCATCGTATGGGTTTGTACTACCGATGGGTTGATTCGATACGATGAAAATCTTGAAAAAAATATTGAGCAGTCTTATAAAACAGTAATTCGTTTGGCAGCTGCAGGTAAAAATTTATTGAGTACTGTGATTGCAAAGGATTCAAAACCCGTTTCAGTTTCTTATAAAAATAATAAGCTGAGGTTTGAATACGCGGCGCCTTTCTTTGAGCAGGAAGAAAAAACACAATACCAAACATGGCTGGAAGGATTTGAAAAAGACTGGTCAGATTTTGACAACAACTATTACAAAGAATACACAAACCTGCCGGCAGGTGATTACCATTTTCATGTACGGGCAAAAAATATTTATCAGAAATTAAGTGAGGAAGCAGTTTATCATTTTTCAATCTACCCACCCTGGTATGCTACCTGGTGGGCTTATGTATTATATGCTTTAGCTGCAATAGTAATTATCTATTCTATCATCCGCTGGCGTACACACCAGCTTCATGAAAAACACCGTGAGCTGGAAATAACAGTTGCCGAACGTACCAAACAATTAAGCCTTCGTGTAGAAGAACTGGCGGTGATTAACAGTGTGCAGGATGGATTGGTAAGAGAAATGGATATGCAGGGTATTTATGAATTGGTAGGAGAAAAGATCAGGGAGATTTTTAATGCACAGGTAATTGATATAGTAACTTATGACAATAAAACCAATCTTCTTGTAGACCGTTATGCTTATGAAAAAGGAGACAGGACATTGATTGGTACCTGGGAGCCTTATGGTTTCAGAAAACAAGTAATAGATACCGGTCAACTATTACTGATCAATGAAGACCTTCATAAAAAAAGCATTGAATCCAATAGCAAAGCCATTCATGGAGCACAACCAAAATC
>JANOJO010000348.1:0-1696 GCA_031418795.1 Bacteroidota bacterium
TAATGGAAACCTGCCGCCCTGGAAAGGAGATTTTCACCATGATTTAAATACACAACTCAGTTACTGGCCGGGCTATGCAGCCAATCATTTGGATTTAACTGCTGGCTATACCAACTGGCTATGGAAAGTAAAAGATGAAAATAAAAGATGGACAAAGCAATATTTTGAAACAGATGGATTGAATGTGCCGGGTGTTACAACTATTTCAGGAAAACCGATGGGTGGGTGGATACAATACTCCATGAGCCCGACTACTGCAACATGGCTGGCGCAGCATTTTTATTGGCAATGGCAATATTCAATGGATGGAAAGTTTTTAAAAGAGAAATGTTATCCTTACTTAAATGAAATTGAACTGTTTTTGTCAAGCTTGATTAATAAAAGTGAAACAGGAAATAAATTGCCTTTAAGTTCTAGCCCGGAATACCATGATAACAATATCAAAGCCTGGTTTAAGGACTACACAAACTATGATTTGTCTTTAATAAAATCTTTTTACGAATTTGGAACATTTGTTTCTGCTACTGCTTATGAAAGAAGGCTAAATGAATGGTTAGGTCAAAGAATGTTGTTACCCGATTTAAATATCAACGAAACCGGCCTCACCGTAGCACCCGGTCAAAATCTTGATGAATCACACCGGCATTTTTCACCTTATATGGCAATTCATCCCCTGGGTTTATTAAATGTAGAAGATGAAAAAGAAAAAGACATTATTAATAAATCTCTGCGCTGGATAAAAAAAAAAGGAACAAGAAATTGGACAGGTTACTCTTTCAGCTGGATGGGTTGCATATATGCGAGAGCACAGGAAGGAGATAGCGCTGCCAGTATGCTGAAAAAATTTGCCACAAATTTTTGTTCTATCAATAGTTTTCACCTGAATGGCGATCAGAAAGGAGGTCAGTATTCAAGCTTTACTTACCGCCCTTTTACACTCGAAGGAAATTTTGCATTTGCACAGGGCATTCATGAAATGCTTTTGCAAAGTCATAAAGGATTTGTTGAAGTGTTTCCTGCTGTGCCGACAGGATGGAAAAATGTTTCTTTTAAAACACTGAGAACTGAAGGGGCATTTCTTGTTTCTGCAAAAAAAGAAGGTAGTGTGATTACTGAAGTAAAAATAAAATCAGAAGCAGGAGCTGTGTTGAGAATTAAATTGCCTTTTAAAACCTGGATTGTTACCGGTGTGGAAAGAAACAAGGTGAACTTAGATAACGGAATTGCAGAAGTAAAAGCTATAAAAGGACAGACTATTGTTTTCCGAAATGCATTTGAATAAAATCATCTCCCGGTAAAATTTGCCTTTCTTTTTTCTAAAAATGCATTTACACCTTCCTTCATGTCTTTAGTACCAAAACATTTTCCAAATTCTTTTACTTCCACATCAAAACCATTTTTAGTTTCATCAAACACTGCATTGGCAGCTTTGATGCAGGCTGCTACAGCCAACGGTGCTTTTGAATTTATAACAGAAAGAATTTTTATTGTCTGTTCCAGTAAAGTTTCCGGAGTAGTTACATGATTTACCAAACCCAATTGTTTGGCTTCATTTGCATCAATCATATTTCCACTCATTAAAAGTTCTAATGCTTTTCCTTTACCAATTAACTGAACTAATCTTTGTGTACCGCCATATCCGGGGATCAAACCTAGGTTTACTTCAGGTTGGCCAAACTTTGCATTATCACTTGCA
>JANOJO010000349.1:0-5412 GCA_031418795.1 Bacteroidota bacterium
CCCCACAAAAGCACAATGCCAAAACCAAGCAGGATAAGTCCATTTAGCCTGCTTAATAATTGAATATTGTGCGGCGTAAGTTTTTTTCTGATTTTTTGCGCCAGCATCACTTTTAAAATATCTGTAGCGAGAACGAATACAAGACAGATAATAAATGCAATGATGCGGTTATTAACAGATAGTGTGATAAGCGTAGTTGATGCAGTGAGCCAGAAAATAAATACTGCCGGATTAAGCGTATTCATAAAATAGCCGGAAAGAAAAATTTTTAAATAATCCCGTTTACGTGCCGGCATTAGCTGTATTCCGCCATCATCAATTTTTATTTTTTTAAAGAAAAGAAAAAAGATGCCCATAGAAATTAAGAAGATGCTGCCGGCTATGCCAATAACCTGTTTGTGCTGCACTAAGTAACCAAACAGTTGAGTAAAAACATTGCTGATTAATACCAGCGAAATATCAGAAGCAGATACACCGATCACAAAAGCCATTCCGCCACGGTGGCCCGTGTTCAGGCTTTGCTTGATGATGGAAAAAATAACCGGCCCCACTGAAATACTCAGCAGCAAACCCAGTGTGAGGCCTTTTAGAAGTGCTTCAATCATTTACAATTATTATCTAAAAATAAAAAACCCCTCTCCTAAAATAGAAAGAGGCTAAGTAAATAATTTATTTGTTTATTAAATCCTCCCTGTTTCAAGAAACCTGTTCCATTCTTCCAGCACCTTTCCTTTCATTACTCTTGGAAATTTATGCTGGCTGCCAATTTTCCCTTTCAGTTCCATAAACTTCATAAATTTTTCTTCCGGCAGTTTTTCCAAAAAAACTTCTTTCAATGCGCTGTCTCTTTCCACAGCATAATCATCATTCAGCCTTCGGAGATGCTGATCAATTTTATTTTTTAGCAGTTCAGTATCACAAATATCATTGCTGGCAACATACCATCTGTGTGCAAAAAATCCCTGGTATGGAAATCCCACCACGGTAAACTCAGGAATACTGATGTTCATTTCCTCACTCACCAGTTCAATTGCTTTGTTCATGTTATCAACACTCAGGTGCTCGCCGGTAAGACTGAGAAAATGTTTTGTTCTTCCTGTAATCATCACTTCACTGTGCTCTAAATCCACAAACTTTATGGTATCGCCGATAAGATATCGCCATGCCCCTGAGTTAGTACTTATTATCAGCGCATATTCTTTTCCTTCCTCCACCTCATGTATCATTTTTGCATCCGGGCCGTCAATCATATTACCATCGCTGTCAAAATTTTTATCATCAAAAGGAACAAACTCAAAAAAAATATTGTTGTCCAGCACTAATTTCATTCCTTTTGCATGTTCCCGTGTTTTGTAGCCAATAAACCCTTCGCTGCTTAAATAGTTTTCGATATACACAATGGGCTTGCCCAACAATTTTTCAAATCCTTTTTTGTATGGTTCAAATGCCACACCGCCATGAACAAAAAATCCCAGGTTTGGCCATATCTCATGTATGTTTTTTACTTTATAATGATCAATCACCATTTCCATACACATCTGGCACCAGGCAGGCACACCAACTATATAACCAATATCCCATTCCCGTGCATGCTCCACTATCTCATTCAGTTTTTCATTCCAGTCTTTCAACGCAGCTATTCTGCCGCCGGGTTTATAAAAAGTTTGAAACCAGAATGGCCGTTTCTTAGCGAGTATGCCACTAAGGTCACCTGCATACCACCCTGCTTTTCCTTTTTGCAGATCTGTAGCTCCGCCCAGCATCAGAAATCCTTTCGTCATAGCATTATACGGCAGGTTTTCATAACTAAATAAACTAATAAGTTGTTTTAAATAATTAACGGTATTGCTGCGCAGCATTTCTTTTGTTACAGGAATATACTTACTTGCCGCTTCGGAGGTGCCGGAACTGAGTGCATAGTATTTTATTTTGCCAGGCCAGGCCACGTCGGATACTCCTTCCAATGTTTTCTTCCACCACTCATTATAAATTTTATTGTAATCATGTACGGGTACCTGCTCCTGAAAGCTTTTACCCACATGCCTGCTGAAAAGTATTTCATCAAACCGGTGATGCTGGCCAAACTCTGTAAACCTTGCTTTGCGTAATAGTTTTTTCAATACTCTGAGCTGCTGACTGCGGGGATCGTTTTTTGGAAGTCGTAATGCAGCGGCAATTGCCCTGGGAATTTTTATATCAATAATATTTGCCATTAAAAAAATATGACGATGCTCTGTTAATAAAGTTACGGTGAAATACTAATGCGGCGAATATACAATGATGGGTGGAATCCTTCAGTTAAAATTGATCAGCGAAATAATAAACTGATTGTGGCAATAATTTTTCTCAGCCAGATGCCGGCATATAATGTGAATACAAAAATTGACGACCTTTTTCCTTTATAATGTTTTTTTACAAAAAGATTCATGGCCCCGTAAAATCTTTTTACATACTCATAGTTAAAAGTTGTGCTGCCGCCTTTTGCATGTGTAATGGTTATTTCGCCGAGGTAATAGTTTTTATATCCCGCCTGCAGAATACGATAACTGAGATCAATATCTTCTCCATACATAAAAAAAGATTCGTCAAAAGAACCGGTTTTTTGAAGCATCTCTTTTCGTATCATCATAAATGCGCCGGATAACACATCCACCGGGTTGTTTTCATTTTCTGGTAAATGCCCGGCGTAGTATTTTGAAAAAATTTTTGAATGGGGAAAAGGAAATGCAAGGCCAAACAATTTATAAAAAGCTGCCGCCGGTGAGGGAAATCCTCTTTTTGATTCTTTAAGAAATTTTCCTTTTTCATTAATCATTCTTACACCAATTGCTCCTGCATCCTGATGTGTTTCAAAAAAAGAAATACATTTTTGAAAACAATCTTTTGAAACAACCGTGTCAGGATTTAAAAACAAAATGTATTTACCCAAAGATTGTTTGTAACCCTGGTTACATGCTTTGGCAAAGCCAGCATTTTGATCGTTAAAAATACAAACACAATCGGGAAATGTTTTTTGAAGAAACTCCCGGCTGCCGTCAGAAGAATTATTATCAACTATCACAATTTCTTTAGATATGCCTTCAACAGTTTTTTGTACCGATATCAGGCATTGCTCCAGCAATCGTTTTGAATTGTAGTTTACTATAACAATGGATAGTTGCAAGTGTACGAAGTAAGTTGATTTTGAAATCAGTTCAAAAATACTGACTGCATCTGTGAAATCCTTTTAATCTGTGTCATCCGTGGTTATCTTTGCCCATGTTTAAAAACATATTGCTGGAGGCTGTTAGGGCAGGGGCAGATGAACTGAAACGATTTTATAATAGCGACTTTAAAATAGCTTACAAAGAAGGAGTCAATAATCCTGTTACCGAAGCTGACCACGCATCTGAAGCCGCGATACTTAAAATTATTAAAACAAATTTTCCCAGTCATCAGGTACTGGCAGAAGAAACGGGTGAAATAATACAGGACTCAAACTATAAATGGATTATCGATCCTATTGATGGCACAATAAATTTTGCCCGTGGTATTCCTTTATGCTGCGTGGTAATAGCTATTGAAAAAGACGGAGAAATTATTATGTCGGCTATTTATGCCCCTGTATTAAATGAATTATTCTTTGCAGAGAAAGGATCCGGTGCTACGCTGAATGATAAAAAAATTTCAGTTAGTGATGAATTAAGTGTTTTGAAATCCTGTTTAGTAACCGGATTTCCTTATACGTATATTAATACGCCAAACGGGCCATTAGAAGTGTTTGGAAGATTGATAAAAAAAGGTGTGCCGGTAAGAAGACTTGGTTCGGCTGCTATTGATCTTTGCTGGGTGGCTGCCGGAAGGTTTGATGGTTTTTATGAACACAAGCTTGAGCCATGGGATAGTGCCGCAGGATACCTGATAGTGGAAGAAGCTGGAGGAAGGGTCACTGATTTTAGTGGAAATAAATTTTCCCCGTATCAGCACAGTGTGGTTGCAACAAATGGAAAAATTCATAATGAACTGATGTCAGTAATTAATAATGAAAAAGAATTATGAACGAACAAAGAACAGAAATAAACTCACTCGGTGAATTTGGTCTTATCGAACATCTGACCAAAAATATTGAATTGCAAAACGCATCATCTATTGTTGGCGTGGGTGATGATGCAGCCATACTTGATCATTTTGGAAAACAAATAGTAGTTACAACTGATTTGCTGATTGAAGGCGTTCATTTCGACCTGATGTACACTCCGCTCCGGCATCTTGGTTACAAAAGTGTGATTGTAAACCTGAGTGATGTGTATGCCATGAATGCCACTCCCACACAAATAACAATAAGCATCGGCATCAGCAATAGATTTGGCCTGGAGGCGTTAGATGAGTTTTATGAAGGTGTGTATGCGGCATGTGAAAAATACGGCGTTGATTTGGTTGGCGGCGATACGGCATCATCAAAAAAAGGATTTATTATTTCCGTTACCGCTATCGGAGAAGTAACGCCTGATACATTTGTAAAAAGAAGCGGTGCAAAAAAGGGCGACTTGCTTTGTGTAAGTGGCGATTTGGGTGCGGCATATATTGGTTTATTGTTTTTAGAAAGGGAGAAAAAAATTTTTCAGGAAACACCCGGTGTTCAGCCTGATCTGGAAGGAGAGTCTTATGTTGTTGGCCGGTTGCTGAAGCCCGAAGCAAGAAAAGATATCATAGATTTTTTTGAAAAAGAAAAAATAATGCCCACCGCCATGATGGATATTAGCGATGGGTTGAGTTCTGAAATATTACATATCTGCAAACAAAGTGAACTGGGCTGTGTGTTGTATGAAGAAAAGATACCCGTATCAGAAGAAACAAAAAATGCAGCATTTAAATTTGAAATAGACCCAACTGCCTGTGCACTCAGTGGCGGCGAAGATTATGAGCTTTTGTTTACTGTGCCGCAGGCTGATTATGAAAAATTGGTTATCAATAGCAATATTAGTGTTATCGGTTATATGACAGATGCTGAAGAAGGAACAAAAATTATCACCAAAGGAAACAGCACCTACCCCATCACAGCACAGGGCTGGGATGCGCTGAAGAAATAGAAAAATGAATTCGTATCTAAAAACGGCGAATAATAAGCAATGGGCAATAAGCAACAGGCAAATTCATAACAACGGAAATGTCTTTCCTTTCAATTGCCAGTTGCTTATTGCTAATTGGCTATTGCCCATTGCCATTTGCCTGTTGTCTATTGCACTCCTTACGGGCTGTTCCGTTTCTAAATCATCTTTCTCCCCGTCAAAAAAATATTCGCCACAGCAACTGCAAAAAGATTATTCAATTTTTCGCGGCGCACTGGAAGAATCGCATCCCGGCATTTACTGGTACACGCCTAAAGAAGAAATGGACAATTATTTTTCTCTGGGTGAAAAACAATTGAATGAT
>JANOJO010000350.1:0-3349 GCA_031418795.1 Bacteroidota bacterium
TACAGATTTTGAATTTCTCGTTAATCGACAAAATCCCCATACAGCAGCTGTTTGACGACTATTATCTACAAAATTTCAAAGAACTAAATTGTAATCAATTGAAACTTAACTTATAATGTTAGGACCTTAGTGTATGCAACAGATAACTAAACGTATCAAAAAAAGAAAGCCATGGATATCCATATTCACCATTGAGTTTTTGTTTGTCCTGCTCCTGCTATTGGCGCTTATTGCTTTTATCTATGCTGTCAGGGTGGTCTTTATTTTAAAGGGAACAGAATTTGATGAAAATATTTTTAAAGATGTGGCTTCTTATGCTACCCCTGGCAGAACAAGTATTATGAATTTCATTACATTTTTAGGAAAGCATACCCTGTTAATCCCATTAAATTTTTTATTGATTGGTTTTTTTACTTATAAAAAACAAAAATGGTTTGCTATCCGGATTGCTTCATTGGCTCTCAGCAGTGTAGTATTAAGTTTTACGCTGAAAGCATTTTTTCAACGTGACCGGCCATTACTTCCGGTCATTGGTGATGTAAGCGGCTATAGTTTTCCCAGCGGGCATGCACTGATTGGAATTGTTTTTTATGGTTTGCTCATCTACATTATTTGGCATGAAGTAAAACTAAAGTGGTTGCGGATATTTCTTACTGCTTTTTTTATCCTGCTTATCCTCCTGATTAGTTTCAGCAGAATATACCTGCGGGTGCATTATGCAAGTGATGTGATTGCAGGAATAGCGGTTGGCTTTATCTGGTTGGTTTTATCCCTGCGAATCATTCACAGAATTGAAAAGAAATATATCGCCGGGAGAACTCTTAAGGCTGAAGGGCTGAAGTGAAAAATTCTTATTTGTAAATTCTTCAAATATGGCTAATTCTCTACACCCGGCTTATTGATAAAAAAGAAAAGGCTGATAAAACAATTAAATAGTATTATGGTTTAAAGGTAAACTTCAGTAATGAAGATTTTGATGAAACTGCCTCATTGGCAATATACATGTCGCCTGAATTCTTGAAAGTAATACCTTCCGGTTGCGGAAATAATTTTCTTGCTAACATAAATACTGATGCTACCTCGCCATTCAAATCAGTAATCACTAATTGATTGCTTGCAGAAGAAAGAATAAATAACTGGTTCAGTTTGGGATGTATGGCTGCTGCCGATGGTTGAAATTTTGAAGTTTTACGCGGAGATTGTTGAGAAATTTTTTCAGCATCAATTGTAAAAACCGGTTTATCATCAAACCCGGTAGAGTCAATATAGAAAGCATATGCACTCACTGTTTTTTTGTCATCGCTGCCACAGTTCTTACAAATTATAATAAGTGCCTTACGGCTGGGATCATAGTATATGGCTTCAAAGTCCTTAGAGCCAGATAAATTTATTTTTCCTGCTTCAGAAGCATTTTGCTTGCCAAGGCTGTCTGTAATAATTTTTGTAATCTCTCCATCGCTTTTCAATACATATATTACACCGTTTGCTATTGTTATATCTTCATAATCGCCTTTCTTCTTCGAAAATTCAAATTCGTTCTTGGTAATTTTGGTATCCTTGTCGAGATAAAATATTTTACCCATTTCATCATTATGAGCAATAAATTCATCCTTAACGTGGTCCCATATCACTCCTGAAATTTCCTTTAAAGGCAAATCAAGTTTATCAGGAAATACTTCAGCAAAATTGTAATGTGGTGGCGACTTATATACCAGCTTTTTAGGCTTACAGCTATTTAGTACAACCGTTACAGCGAATAATGATAAAAACATTTTACCAAAAAAAATTAAACCCTGCATTCTTATTATTTTTTATAAATTTATTAAAACTTATCTTTATAACATGACCGAAAATCAATTTCAGATATTAGCTGCTGCTCAAAACTACGTAACAGATTTATATCATACTAATGTAAGTAAAAGCATCCGTTTTCATACACTTCAGCATACACAGGAAGTGCTTGCCGCATCTGAAACCATGGCCGAGCATTACCAGTTAGCTGATGAAGACCTTTTTGCACTTTTGCTGGCAGCCTGGTTTCATGATACAGGCTATTGCGGAGGTACAGCAAAAGGTCATGAAGATTTGAGTATTCAAATGGCAGAAAAATTTATGATTGAACACAAAGCAGACCAGCCGGTGATAGATAAAGTAAAAGGCTGCATCAATGCCACTAAAATTCCGCAAACACCTACAAGTTTAATTGAGCAAATAATTTGTGATGCTGATTTATTTCACCTGGGTACCATAGACTATAAAGAAAAAAACAAGTTATTGAGGGAAGAGTTAAATGATTTTGGCGGTCTGAATTTATCAAAAAAAGACTGGCGCAGGCTGAATGTTAATTTTCTTGAAAACCACAGTTATTTCACAACCTACGCAAAAGAAAAACTGCAACCCCTGAAAACAGTGTACCTGGATGAGTTGAAAGGAAAACTAAAAGACGATAAAAATCATAACAAGAAAAAAAATAAATTAGAAGAACTGCCTTCTCTTGAAAAAAATAAAGACAAAGAAAAAATCAAGGATAAGAATAAGGGGTTAACAAATGAAGAAATTAAAAAAGTTGCCGATCTGAAAAAGAAAAAAGAAAAAGAATCGCAGTCAGAACGGGCAATATCAACGGTATTCAGAATTGTAGCGCAGAGCCAGAATAACCTGAGCCAGATGGCAGATGCCAAATCCAATATTTTGATTTCTGTAAACGCTATCATTCTTTCAATAATGATTAGTAGTGTTTTTGACAAATTAGCAACTGACGCTTACCTGCAAATTCCTGTTTCAATCCTGGTAACTGTTTGTGTGGTTTCACTTGTATTCAGCATACTTGCTACAAGACCGAATATTACATCGGGTACATTTACAAAAGAAGACATTGCTGCTAAAAAAACAAATCTCTTGTTTTTTGGAAACTTTCATAAAATGGGATTACCGGATTATGACTGGGCGATGACTGAATTGCTGGCTGATAAAAATTATTTATATAGCAATATGATCAAGGATACTTATTTCCTGGGAATTGTTCTAGCCAAAAAATATAAATACCTGCGTATTGCATATACTATTTTTATGTTTGGCTTAATTGCAGCAATGCTCGCATTTGTTGTTGCATTTTTACTTCCTGATGTAACAGAAGTTTACGGGCCCGGATAATTAAAAAATCTTGTGTGAAGTTAAATGTCGCTGCTTTTAAAAACCCATAATATCTACCAGGGGCAGATGTATTTTATCAGAAAACATTTATATATTTTATAAATATTTCCTTATCACTTCTACCAATTCAGTTTTAGTAATCGGGATGCCCATTACTTTATTATATGCAATCGCATCTACAAAATATACGTCGCGG
>JANOJO010000351.1:0-3888 GCA_031418795.1 Bacteroidota bacterium
GGCTCCGCTGCGACCAGTACCACCGAACGCTTGTTTGCTTTGCCATGTATTAACCTGAGCATAAGTTTCAAAAGAAACGCACAATAGCAGTATTTGTAAAACTAGTGCTGCGAATGTGTTAACAAGTAATTTTTTTGAGTCCATAATTTTTAATTTTAAATCGTTAGAGTTTTATTTTTAGTTCCCTCAATTCTTTATCATCAATTGTAGGAGGCATTAAACCTTTCGAAAGCTTTCTTAGCACTAACTGAGCTACTTTTTCAGCGTCAGTTCTTTTTTTAAACCCTTTAGTTCCTGCTCTACCGGGAATGTTTAGTTGTCGAATTAATATTTTGCTTTCAATTAATATTTCATAACCATATGTATTTTCAGGAGCTTGAATAATGCGAAAAGTGGTATCTATATCATTAAAAACACTTTCTTTAATTTCTTGTTTTGACGAAGGAATGTTTGACTCTTTAAAAGGCAATTCAAAAAAAGAAATAACAATGGCTAAATGAAGTAGAAACAGTACCGGGATCTTTATCATATTTAAATAATTTATCAGCGATTTACACAAAACAATTCAAACAGATGTATTACACCAGTTATACAAATCAATGAATTCCGGATTTTTTCAGTCGGGAGGAAAATGGGGCAAATGAGGTTTACTTGTTACACTTACTAATTAATCCTTCCTTTTGTTAAAACATGTGAATGTAATCGTAAGCGAACAATATTTATATAGCAAGAACTTGTCATTTTTTGGAATAGTAGTATCTTGGGATTCGACCAACGATTTAAGATTAATCTTCTAAAGCATATGTCCACTGCATCATTAAAAAAGACTAATACATGGGTTAGCTATTTGGAACTGCTAAGCAAAATAAAATTTGCCCCAGATCAATTAATGATTGAGGGGATTGACAAGTTTATAAATGTCCATCATCAGACTTTTAATATTCTGAATCATAGTGTACCCATGATTTACTTATTGGATTACACCACTGGTAAATATGTATTGGTTTCTAACCAATGCCAGGCACTTATAGATTTTTCTTCTGAAAAAATGATGGATGGAGGTATTGGATTTGTTTTAGATAGATATCATCCTGCTGATTTACGTCTATTTAATGAACAAATATTTACTGATAGGCAAAGTATTCTTAAAAAAATCCCGGTTGATCATCACAAGGAATATATATTCTCTTACAACTATCGTGTCAAAAACAGTAGAGGACAATATGTAAATGTGTTACAGCGAAATTCTTTTATAAAATCAGATGAGAAAGGTAATCCGCTGATGAGTCTTGGTGTGGTTATCAATATTGATCATTTTAAAGAAGAAAGCCCAGTAATACAACTAGTGGAAAAAGTGGACAGCATAACCGGTAAAGTAGACCCAATTATAAAAAATACATACTATCTGTATGAGGAGGATAAAATATTTACCAAACGGGAAAAAGAAGTTTTACTTTACATGGCTGAAGGGCTAACCAGCAAGGAAATTGGGATTAAATTATTTATTAGTGAGCATACTGTAATTAACCACAAACGGAATATGCACAACAAGTCGAATACACAAAATGCTGCTGCATTGATGTCCTTTGCATTCAGACAGCATCTTTTTTAAAAATATCTTTGGCATACTCTGCCATCAATTCATTAAATTTTTCTGATTGATCATTAGTTACGAAATGACCGGCGTCTTTAATTTTATATGTTCGGCCCTTCCAAAAATTTAATTTTGCATAATCCAGGTAATTTATTTCACATACCTTTTCATCTTCACCAAAGACAATAAGAATGGGAAAAGGTTGTTGTTGTAGTGTATGTATCTCGTTACTTAAATTGCCAGCTGCTACTGTGGCAATCATCTTAGATCGAAAATTATCTTTTACCTTATAATAATCTCCTGAAAAACAAAGCCAATCTTCTTCTTTTACTGAAAATGAACCGAGAGTGAAATATTTTTTCAATTCTAATTCCGATACATAATCTGTAAATACAGCATGAAGATCAATATCTTTTTTAAATATTTTATCCATAGTTATTTCACCCCCAATAACACATGAACCCGTTAAAGCAATTCCGGAAGGTTGCAGCTCATAAGCCAGCATTTCGGCTATAATGTTTGTACCAAGTGATATCCCAGCAAGAATATAAGATCTGTTGCCTGCAAGCTTTTTTACAGCAGCTGCCATGAGTTTTCCAATATCAGGTAAACTGTAACTAAAGAGAGAGCCGTTTAGTGAGTTTGATTGTCCATGAGCCGGGAGGTCAAAGGCAATTAACTTATAAGGGGATAGAGTTTGACTTTTTAATTGTTTTCTCCACGCATTTGTAGAAGTAGAATTACCGTGGATTAAAAAGATAATATTTTCAGAAACAGTTTTTGTTTCCTGATAAGATATTTGAACTCCCTCAATGTTTATAAACTGATAATTCATCGCTGTGTGTTCATGAAAGTAAATGAAATCTATTATATTTCCCAATCCTTATTTATTAATAATTTATACTAAAGCATGATCATTCCACATTGATCAATTTAAACCAAATAAAAGATTTCCAGCGGCTCCATGTAGTCTATGTCGTGATAGATAATAATGAAAAGCTGGAAGTGAGCCACCGTAAGCGGAATGATTTTCTCAATGCAATTGATGACCTGGTGGTTTAAATACTACTCAATAACAAACCGCAACCTAGCATGAATGTTTAAAATGAATTACTGGTTGAATCTGTAACTTTCGCAACCGATTGGCTTATTTATTCCCAATTGTGTCAGCTTACAATTTATTTCAGGAAATTGCAGGTTCAGATATTACAAAATAAAATCAAACCGCAGAGGCGGGGAGACGCAGAGTATTGTTGTAAAAATATTTTTTCTCTGCGCCTCTGCGTCTCAGCGGTTACAAATACTATCAAGCAATGAAATCAAACCGCCGCAAATTTCTCCGCAATCTGTCATTAGGTACAGGTGCATTAACTATTGGCCTGCCTTCATTTGCCACTCTTCGACAAGCTCAGGGCAAAAAAGACGAATCTCAAAAAAATGAAATTGTTGATTATGGAAAACAAAATTTCAACATGTGCGGCTATGCTGCTCCAAAATTGAATACTGTCAGAATCGGAATTGTAGGCCTGGGTATGCGTGGCTCAGGAGCAGTAGAAAGGCTAAGTTATATTGAAGGTGTGGAAATAACTGCATTGTGCGATAAATATCCTGATCGTGTTACAGCATCGCAAAAAATTTTAGAAAAATTAGGAAGACCCAAAGCGAAAGAATACAGTGGCAATGAAGGATACAAAGCCCTTTGTGAAAGTAAAGATGTGGATCTTGTTTATACTCCTACTCCATGGCACCTGCACACACCGGTATCATTACATGCTATGAAAAATGGAAAACATGCAGCAACTGAAGTAAACGCCGGGCTAACCATTGACGAATGCTGGCAATTAGTAGAAACATCGGAGAAAACAAAAAAGCATTGCATGATGCTTGAAAATTGTTGTTATGATTTTTTTGAATTGCTTACACTCAATATGTCAAGACAGGGATTGTTTGGCGAATTAGTTCATGCAGAAGGAGCCTACATACACGATCTGAGTAAAGATTATCTTTTTAATAAAAATGCGTATGCCGATATGTGGCGACTGAAACAAAATATCGGGCATAACGGAAGTCTGTATCCCACACATGGCCTGGGCCCCATTGCACAATGCATGAATATAAACCGTGGTGATAAATTCGATCACCTGGTTAGTATGAGTACAAATGATTTTACTTTAAATAATCTTGCAAAAGAAATGGCTGCCAAAGATGATTTCTTTAAAGAATATACTGACAAACCTTACCGCGGCAATATGAACACAACACTTATCCGTACCAATAAAGGTAAAAGTCTCATG
>JANOJO010000352.1:0-3360 GCA_031418795.1 Bacteroidota bacterium
TTTGAAAAATTAGTTGCTTTTGGCATAAAGAATAAGATTCTCATCATTCATGATAATCCTTACAGTTTTATTTTAAATGAAAACCCGATGAGTTTATTAAGTGTGGATGGAGCCAAAGAGTGTGTACTTGAATTAAACTCACTAAGCAAATCTCAGAACATGGCGGGATGGAGAGTGGGAATGTTATGTGGCGCAAAAGAAAGAATTGAAGAAGTACTGCGTTTTAAAAGCAATATGGACAGCGGAATGTTTTTACCTGTGCAGTTAGCCGCAGCCAAAGCATTATCTCTGGGGAAAGATTGGGTTGATAGTGTGAATGCAGTTTACAAATCAAGAAGGGAGAAAGTATTTCAGTTGTTAGATATTCTGAATTGCAAATATTCAGCCCAACATGCAGGTATGTTTGTTTGGGCAAGGGCCTCCCCAACCCCTCCAAAGGAGGGGCTTCAGGAACATCCCTTAAGTACTGGTGGAATTTTAAGTGACAAAATTTTATATCAATGTGGTGTTTTCATTACACCAGGCGGAATTTTCGGAAGCGCAGGAAATAATTATATCCGGATCAGCCTGTGTTCACCAGTTGAGAAATTTGAAGAAGCTATTAAAAGAATTAAAGCCCCTCTAAATCTCCCCAAAGGGGAGACTTGCTAACGCACAAACCAGATATAAAAAGATTATTAGATATAAAAAATTAATCATTGTCGAAAATAGAATTAGATAGAGTATGAAGAATATTTCAAAAAGCGAGGATAGTGTGCCAGTGGCCTTTCCCTTTGGGGAAGGTCGGGATGGGGCTGTAATAGCAATTGTTGGAGTTGGCCTTATAGGAGGCTCGCTGGCTTTACAGTTAAATGAAAAAGGGCTTGCCAGCAAATTGATTGGCGTGGATACTAATAAAGATCACCAGCAAAAAGCTCTTGAACTTGGGCTTGTTGATGAAGTGATGAATCTTGATGATGCAATTAAAAATTCAGATATAATTATTCTTGCTATTCCGGTTGACAGTGTTGTAAAATTATTGCCAACCATTCTCGATAAAATTGATAAACAAATTGTAATTGATCTTGGTTCTACCAAAGCAGAAATGATTGCTGTTGCAAACCAACATCCTAAACGCGGAAGGTTAGTAGCCACTCACCCCATGTGGGGTACTGAGTATAGCGGGCCGCAGGCTGCCGTGCATGGAGCATTTGAAAATAAAGCTGTAATTATTTGCAATGCAGAAGAAAGCGATGCTGATGCTCTTGAATGGACAAAGAACATGTATAAAAAAATTGGGATGCATTTGCTGGAGATGGAAGCAGTGGCACATGATCTTCACGCTGCTTATGTAAGTCATATTTCGCATATCACTTCTTTTGCATTGGCAAATACAGTACTTGAAAAAGAAAAAGAAGACCAGGCAATTTTCGAATTAGCCTCTGCTGGTTTTGAAAGCACAGTAAGATTAGCCAAGAGTAACCCTTCCATGTGGGTGCCGATATTTATGCAGAACAGGGAAAATGTGCTGGATGTATTAAACGAACATATTTCGCAATTAAGAAAATTTAAGAGTTGTTTGGAAAAAGAAAACTATGAGTATTTGCAGGAGTTGATTGAGAATGCAAATAAGATAGGGAGAATAATAAAGTAAAGCCTCCCCAAACCCCTCCGAAGGAGGGGCTTAGCAGAACACAAGGCCAGCTTATTTGAAATGTTCTTATGACGAAAGAAAAGTTCTTTACCCCGTAGAGGTAAAATATTATTAGCCACGGGTTTTAACCCGGGGATGAATAGAAAAAAACAATTGGAGTCCCGTAAGATCGCAATAGTGAATGAATAAAAGAATGCTTGAGAATATGAATAAGATAAGAAGAATTATAAAATTGTTGTGAGTCGTGAGTTGTGAGTCGTGAATCTCACCAGAGAACCATCCCCTCCCCGGAGGGGCGAATTTAAGTGACACTATGCTTAAGTAAATCGGGGTGGGTTTTATGAGTTGAAAAATATTAGTTTTCGGAGTTACGATGCTGAATAGAATTACAACAGCACAAGAGTGCCCTTCGCTTTGCACTGGGTAAACTGCAACAAAAGCTAAATAGAATTCCAAAAGTTGGAAACATACTCCTACGCTAAAGCTTCGGAGTAGAAACTATAAATTAACTTTACAATTATAAATCAAATGCAAACAATAGAAAAGACAATGAAAGAAGCAGCACAGGCAGCATGGAGTAAACGTCCGCTTATCATCAGCGGGCCCTGTAGTGCAGAAACAGAAGAACAGGTATTACAAACTGCACAACGCCTGGCCGCCACTGGCAAAGTAGATATGCTGCGTGCAGGTATATGGAAACCAAGAACCAAGCCCGGCATGTTTGAAGGCATTGGTGCAAAAGGATTACCCTGGTTAGCACAAGCAAAAAAAATTACCGGCTTACCAACTACTGTGGAAGTGGCAACTGGCAAACAAGTAGAAGATGCATTGAACTTTGATGTGGATGTGTTGTGGATTGGTGCAAGAACAACTGTGAATCCATTTAGTGTGCAGGAACTTGCCGATGCACTTCGTGGAGTGGATGTACCGGTGCTTATAAAAAATCCTATCAATCCTGATTTGGAATTGTGGAGTGGTGCAGTAGAAAGAATATCCCGTGCAGGCATCAAACAAATTGGTTTAATCCATCGCGGATTTTCTTCTTATGGTAATACTGAGTTTCGTAATGCACCCATGTGGCATTTGGCAATTGAAATGAAACGCCGCAGCCCGGAGTTAATGATGATTAATGATCCATCACATATTTGTGGCCGCCGCGATATTTTGATGGATGTGGCACAAAAAGCAATTGACCTCGACTTTGACGGACTGATGATAGAAAGCCATATTGATCCCGACAATGCCTGGAGTGATGCTAAACAACAAGTGACACCGGAAAAGCTGGGAGAAATGATTAGTGCTATTAAATGGCGGCATGAATCTGCGGAAGCAATAGAATTTATTACTGCCTTGGAAAAATTGCGGGAGCAAATCAATCATCTTGATGATGAACTGATACAGTTGCTTGGCCAGCGGATGAAGATTGCAGATAAAATTGGCGAATACAAAAAAAATAATAACGTGACCATTTTACAAACGAGCCGCTGGAACCAGATACTTGAAAGAGCATTTGCAAAAGGTGACAAGCTGGGGCTTAGCAAAGAGTTTGTAACAAAATATTTTGATGCGGTACACATGGAGAGCATCAATCATCAGAATAAGATTATGAATTCGTGAGGCATTAGTTGAAGGTTTACATCCCCTCTTGGGAGGGGCGAACTAAGTAAACTAAGTGCTGTAGGAAATTGGGGTGGGTTATTTTGTTACCAGCTAAAGTTCCATGATTA
>JANOJO010000353.1:0-1714 GCA_031418795.1 Bacteroidota bacterium
TGAATACTTTATTCTGTTTCTTATAAGGGTTACTTGGCAGGAGTTGAAGTAACATTCATATCCCGGACACAAACCCATTTTCCATCACGCTTTTGAAACAAAGACATATAATGTCCCTTCTCTGTTTCTGCTCCTGCAGGACTAAGAACTGTCCATGAACCAATTTCCACTACCATATTCCCTTCAGCAAAAAGATCCACAACTTTATAAACATTATAATTACCTATTGTGTCTTTCGCCAGGCGCTGAGCAATTCTTTCCTGGATGGTTGCTTTGCCTGAAGCAGGTTCTTCATTCCGGCTATAACTAATTGCATCATCGCTGTAATAAGCTGCTACAGCTGCTGCATCTTTTGCTTTTTCTGCTGCAGCAAAAGCATCTTCCATTGCCTGTATCTCTGTTTTAAGTTTATCCATATCAGCAGGTACAGCTTTCTCAGCAGGTGCATTACAAGCAGAAAAAATTAAAGCAGAAATTCCGAGGAGAACAGCTAATTGAAATTTACTTCTCATAAAAAATAGTTTTAGGTGAATTAAGAGATTGGGAAAGATAATTATTATTTATTAGCCGTGGTGAATATTTCCGCAATCCTGGGGACTTACCCATCGGGTATTTTGTTGCAAATGAAATGATGTGATAGCCCTTTAGTTGTAGATCACCTGACCAACAACCAATAATCAGCCACAACAAAAGACAACCAAAGTTTCCCCTGCCGGATCAAAAAAAATTTCGTATGATATTTGGGGTGATGCGGTAAATACTGCAAGTCGTATGGAGTCATCAGGTGAAGCAGGGAAAATTCAAATTTCCCAAAAGTTTTACGAGTATATAAAAGATGATTATGATTGTCAATACCGCGGACAAACTGAAATAAAAGGCAAAGGATTGATGAACCTTTATTTTCTGCTAAGTAAAAAAACATAAAGCTTTGCATTGGTTTCTCTTCGCAACAAAATAAAAAAAATAGAAAGTCACCAAGCCTGTCCTCATTCATCTGAACTTAATAAATAAAATAATGCATGGAGAAACTCAACGCTTCGGTAGTGGCAGGCATGCATCATGGCATCAGGTTTAAATAAACAATTCTTCATCAAATAAATTATTCTTCACTTCTTATTACAGAAAAAAAATGGCTGCCAGTTGGCAGCCATTTAAAAATAAATAAAAGTTTTATTAATCTATATCCCAAAATATTCTTGAAGTAAAAACATCTATAGTACCCTGTGCAGTTACATTTGCTCCGTTGGAAGCTACTTCTGACTGAGGATAAAATAATCTCACAGGCCGGGGCGCAGTTGGTGATGTGGAAAGTGACGCAGGGGTAACCGGGAAGTTAGTTCTGCGATATTCACTCCATGCCTGTAATCCGCTATAGTTTACAAGTGCCAGCCATTTTTGCTGCCAGATTGCTTTCAATTTATCTGGCGATGCAGCCCAGTCAGAAAGATCAAATCCACTTGTAAGTAATGTAGTAGCTGTAGCAGCGCCATAAGCTGTAGTAGTTCCTGTAAGACGGAATGATTCTCTTACACCCTGCTCATAATAAGCCTGTGCAGTAAGTGGAATATTTACGGCAGCGCCATAGCGTTGTTTTGCTTTCCACTTAGTAGTAATTTCTATTGAAAAATTTTCGGGTAAAATGCAAGTTGGAAAATCTATAAATACCGGTATTAGTTTGTTTACAGACATCACCTGCAGTTTACCATCTTTGTTT
>JANOJO010000354.1:0-2011 GCA_031418795.1 Bacteroidota bacterium
CATATACTGGTAATGGTCTTCCTCTTCTTTTCCACTTATTTCCTGCACCCAAAAATCTTCTTCTTTTTGTCTCGATTCAAAGAAGCGTATAAAAATAGGATCTTTTGTAAGGGGTACTTTGAAAGGAGGAACCAAGCCGCCTTGTGGGCTACTCATCCATGAGGTACAGACTTTCTCATCTTTTTCCCAGATATTAAATCCACAACCCCAGGACTCTAAACCAAATGATTTTACCTGTTGAAATAATAATACTGCAACTTCAGACAATTCATCACTTTTCTGCATGGCCATAGTCCTTGCCCTTACCCTTTCCAGCGCCAGTTCTATCTGTGCTTCCCTTGCCTGTGCTTCGGCTTTTTTCAAATCATTGAATCGTGTATAGCTTGAATCAAAAACTTTTCCAAAGCGATGGAGGATATCAAACTTTTCATCTGTCAACGGTTCTGTTCCTATTAACTCCAGTGCGCCAAAATTGTTGAACGTAGCGGAGAACACCACTTTTTCGGGTATCGCTAATGCAGTCTTTAATGCTTTGGGCAAACCGGGAGCCCCTTTAAAAAATTATTTTTCAAAACTATTTTTTTCCTTGCCGGTTAATAAATAAATCCATTTAGGGTCTTTAGCTTTCCATGCATGAATTATAGAATGGAAAAATGGATGCTTAAAAAGAGTGAGGTGAATGGGCTGTGCTGGCTGATTCATTTCAGAACTGGTTACCCATAGTGTGTTGGTTACTAATTCAGGATTATTTATCCAGATAATACTGCTGGTGATTACAAAATCGAGCTGCGTTAATTCTTTAAACACGACTGTCACCAGTTCGGCCAGTTCATCGGAATGTTGCATAGCCATGGCTCTTGCTCTCACTCTCTCGAGTGCCAGTTCGATTCTTGCTTCTTTGGCCTGCGCTTCGGCCTTAGCCACATCAATATATCTTCTGTAAGAAAGTTCAAATACATTTTTAAACCGTTTCAGAATGATTGATTGTTCTTCAGTAATAGCATTAAAAGTCGAAATACCCAAAGCACCGGCTCCCACAGAATAAAAATAAAAGCACACCGATTTTGCTTTATTCAGTTTTTTGTCCGGCATTTCGCGGAGTGACTTCATCCGGAAGACTCTAAATTCATCCAGTTCGGCTCCTGTAAATTTCCAATGGAAAAAAGCATCTTTTGATTTTTTCATTTCCGCAACCAGGGCCCGTACAATGGGATGGCTGTTATAAGGTACATTCACCATTCCTGATACACCATAATCAGAATATTCATAATTGAGATAGTTCTGTTTTGCATCATCATTTATAGCTATCTGTGCATTGCGGAGATTGGTAAAACCAAGTGCTGCCAGTTCGTTATGCATAGCTTTGCAAACAGCAATCAGCTCTTCGGATTTATGCATACTCATGGCCGCTGCCCTCATACGTTCCAGCGAGGCTTCAATCCTTGCTTCATAGGCTTGCGTCATTGCCTGTTCAATATCCATATACCTTGTATAGGCTAACTCAAATACATTCAGGAAACGGTTAAATAAACCCAGATCTTCTTTACTCAAAGGAGAATAAGTGGAGATGCCAAGCGCCACAGGCCCCAGTGAGTGCCAGTAATAATTCAAAGAAACTGCCTTTTCAAGATACCGGTCAATAAAAACATTGGTGGTTTTTTGATATGCAAGCCAGTCTTTTACTTTTTGGCCTTTTATGTAGGTAATGTAAACTTCGCCTTTGCCTTTCAACATTTTTAAGGCAAAAGCTTTCGCTACTTTATGATTGGTGTAAACAGTTTCTGTAATAAATGTTTTCTTATGCTTTGCATAATATTCATAGTTCATGTAAGTGCCCCTGTTCACATAAAAGATGGCTGTTTGCACATTGCGGATCTCTTTTACCCCTAATGATTGCAGCTGTTGCGAAATGGTTTTGCATACAGTCAGCATGTCTGCTGGTTCTTTCATGCCCATGGCAATGGTACGAACTTTTTCCAAAGCAGTTTCTATTTCCAGTTCCCGGTTTTTA
>JANOJO010000355.1:0-9113 GCA_031418795.1 Bacteroidota bacterium
CTTCATCAGATAAATTTCAAGCCCGTCTTTTTTTAATGCATAAACCCGGTTGGATGTGAAATTAATAGAAGTAGCCTGCCGCAAACTTGCCGGCAATAACAATTCTTTTGAAAGAAAAATATCAGGCTGGTAGCGAACCAAAGTATCATTTTTTATACCGAACAAATATTTACCCGCGACGCTGAAATTTTTTACTCCGGTAAAAGGTATTTTTCTTTTTAATGCTCCGTAATAATCAAAAACCAAAACTCCTTTTTGTG
Source organism: Bacteroidota bacterium (assembly GCA_031418795.1). Lineage (GTDB taxonomy): Bacteria > Bacteroidota > Bacteroidia > Chitinophagales > Chitinophagaceae > VBAS01. The sequence continues at coordinate 261 of JANOJO010000355.1, forward strand.
TATCGTATAAATAAAGAAGCCCATCCTGGTCAGTAATGGAAGTAAAAGAAAATGCTTCATTAAACAACTGGCGGAAATCAGAAGTTTCAAAAAGTAGTTTGCCGTCTTCATCAATTTTTTTCAGTTTGTTTTCCAGCTCATCATACAGCCACAATTTATTATCGTAAGATAAACCAACAGCCTGCACCTGGAAAATATTCTGCTGGCGCAGATCGATTGTGCTGCGGATATTCAACAACCGATCAAGCACAACCACAGTAGAAAAATCTTTATAATAAAGTAATACCCTCAGCGGATTGGAAACATCCATAAAAGAAACCTTGCCATAATTCCTCACATTATTGAATATTGCAACAGAGTCTCCGTTTGCATCTATTTTTTTTAATTGGTCTGTGGTGGTAAGTATATAAATATTGTCAAGATGGTCAACGGTAAAAGCAGTTATTTCTGCTTTAATTTTTTTAACAAGGGTAAAAGAAGAATCCGGTTGTGACCGGCTAACAAAAGCATAAATCAAAAAAGAAAATAGTATGGTTATTCTTTTTATCATTTAACCCCGTATAATTTTTTCATCCATATTCATATAAGATTTTAGTTTCAAACCCGATTCGTCAAATACAGCATATGTATAATAATTTATCCAGTCGCCAAGATTGATGTACCGGCTCGCCTCACCCCCAATCCCTCTCCTTGCTTCCTCCTCGCTTTGCTCGGAGTCGCAATGACGGGAGAGGGGAGTAAGACGAAAATCAATGGCTAAATGTCTATGCCCAAACACAAAAAAGTCAATATTTTTTTTCAATAAAATTTCTTTGCAATAAATGATGAGCCATTCTTTTTCTTCGCCAAGGAAAATTTCTTCTGATGCCCCTATTTGTGCACGGCTGCGGCGGCTGAGAATATTTGCAAGACCCATGCCGAAATAAGGGGGCAGTATTCCAAACAACCATTGACAAACAGGATTACGAAAAATTTTTTTCAACCTTTTATAGCCATGATCCCCCGGCCCCAGCCCATCGCCATGACCGATCAAAAATTTTTTGCCGTTTCTTTCAAATTCTTTTGGTTCAAAATAAACCGGGATATTTAATTCTTTCTGAAAATAATCTTTCATCCACATATCATGATTGCCAACAAAAAAATGCAACCGGATACCTGTATCAGAAAGTTCAGCAAGTTTGCCAAGCAGGCGTACAAAACCTTTTGGAACAACTTTTCTGTATTCGTACCAGAAGTCAAACATATCACCCACCAGGAAAATTTCGCCGGCATCCTTTTTTATTTCATCCAGAAAGCGAACGATGATTTTTTCTCTTTCCAAACTTGCAGCAGGATCAGGTGCTCCCAAATGGAAATCAGACAGGAAATATATTTTTTTATTGGGGCGTAAAAACATTAATGGTTAAATTTCTTCTTTTGAAATTCCAGCTTGTTTTAAAATACTGTTGAAAGTTCCTTTTGGGATATCTCTGTTGCCATGCACCGGCACCACCACTGTTTTTTTAAGTTCCTTATTAAAATAAATATGATGGCTTCCGGTAATTCTTTTAAGCCCATAACCTTTTTTTTCCAGCAGATGTATTAAATTTTTTGGAGAAAAATCCATGAATCAAAATTAAAAGGAAGGATTGGACATATTATTGATTTGTCGGACAAGATATTTATCAAAATATCAGGCGGTAAGTTGAAGTGAGTATTCCAATGTTTCATTATCATCAGGTACTGGCTCTCCCTCTTCCTGTAAAACCGATATATATCCATGTATTGCATCCTTCGCCATTTCAAGTGCTTGTTCTACAGTTTCTCCCCAGGTAATGCAACCAGGCAATGAAGGTACCAGAGCAGTATAGGTGCCTTCTGGTTCTTTTCGTAATACAATCCGGTATGTTCTATTTATTGACATTTTCAAATTTACAGCTTATTTCTTTTGCATCAAATACTCCATCATATCACCTGATGCTATGGATTGCTTACCACTTACATTGCCATTGTACCAGTATATCCACGCAAGGGTGATCTGGTTATTTATCTTAACTTCCGTAATTTCTTTTCTATATAACTGTACTTCATCAAAATCTACAGTCACCCCTTCATAATCATCCAGCTGCCCAATGGCCCATGCAAATTCATTTTCATGTTTAATCCTGTACAATTCACCCATTACAAATTTATTTTCGGTTGATGGAACTGCAGCAGGATAAGTTCCCATATCAAACAACTCTCCTTTTACTTTTGCTTCGCCAATTAAAGTAAAATACCGGCTGATATATTCATACGCCGGGCTTTTAAAACCGCTGCGCAATGAACCATACACAAAAAGTTGATATACTTCTGACTTGTTCACAGGCTAAAATTACGAAGGGATGCTTAACTATGCATCAACCAAAAAACAATAAACTTCCTTTGGGCCATGTACACCTACTACAAGAGTTTTTTCAATATCCGCTGTGCGGCTGGGGCCGCTGGCAAATGTTATCAATGAAGGAATTTTGTCTTTATACTTTTCTTTTATCATTTGCAATGCATCTTTTACATCGTACACCAACTGATTAGTAAATGCAATACAAATATGAATGGGTGCATACACACTGGCAGTTCTTCCCATTGATTGGGCTGCACTCATTACAATAGATCCGGTACGGGCCACCAGACATTCGCATCCGGTAACACTGATATCGCAATCAGCAAGATCTTCTGCCGAAAAACGATCGGCCAATTGTGAACCGACTATTTCCAAAAATTTCGGTTCGGCACAAAAAACTTTTTCCCAGTTCTGTTTTTTTAAAAGACTGTTGAATTGAAAAGCCAGTTCCTGGCGATTAACACAAAAAATAAACCTGCCCTGCAGATTATTGAATTGTTCTGCAAATTCCACTTCCAATTCCTGCTGTGATGAATTGTAAACTGAATGATTCCCTTCGCTTTGCGGAAAAGGAAGAGGCGTTGATTGACTCAACGCCTTTCTTATTTTCTTTAAAATATTTTCTTTTGAAGGAGAAATTTTCATTCAAGTTTGTTTATGCAGGTAAAGGAAATAATCCTGCGCCTGTATCTGATGAAGTTTCCGGTGAAATTTTTTCTGCCGCTTTTTCAACTGGCTTTACCTCTACTGCAATTTCTTCCACTTCGGGTACATCCAATACTTTCTTTTCTTCAAAAGGTCTTTTGCCAATAAGGAGTTCAACATCACTTTGAAATAAAACTTCTTTTTCCAGAAGAGCTTCAGCAAGTTTTTCCACCTGTTCTTTTTTCTCAGTCAATAATTTTTTTGTTCTTTCATATCCCTCGTCGATCAACTTACGTACTTCCTGATCTATCAGTTTGGATGTTTCTTCAGAATAGGGTTTGGTAAATGAGGCTTCAGCCTGCGGATCATAATAACTTACATTTCCTATTTTATCATTCATACCATACACGGTAACCATGGCATAAGCAATCTTTGTTATATGCTGCAAATCGTTTTGTGCGCCGGTTGATATTTTGCCAAAGAAAATTTCTTCGCTGGCCCGGCCACCCAGGGTCATGCACACCTGATCCATCAGCTGATCTGTATTATACAAATACTGTTCTTTTGGTGTGTATTGTGCATAGCCCAGCGCAGCCGTACCTCTTGGTACTATGGTTACTTTTAGTAAAGGGTAGGCATGTTCCAGGTACCAGCCGCAAACGGCATGGCCTGCTTCATGATAAGCAATCACTTTCTTTTCCTCTGGTGAAATGATTTTGTTTTTCTTTTCCAACCCGCCGATGACACGGTCAACTGCATCCTGAAAATCGTCCATCTCTACAGATGATTTGCCTTTTCGTGCAGCAATCAACGCAGCTTCATTACAAATATTGGCTATATCGGCCCCGGCAAAACCCGGAGTCTGTTCTGCCAGCTTATGAATATTTACTTTTTCAGAAATTTTAATTGGCTTAAGATGTACTTTAAAAATTGCTTCTCTTCCTTTCAGATCGGGCTTGTCAATAGAAATCTGACGATCGAAGCGACCCGGACGAAGTAAGGCATTATCTAAAACATCGGGGCGGTTAGTAGCAGCCAATACAATAATGCCAGCATCAGTGCCAAAACCATCCATCTCCACCAACAATTGGTTCAATGTGCTTTCTCTTTCATCATTACTCATCATAGCATTTTTTCCTCTTGCACGGCCAATGGCATCTATTTCATCAATAAAAATTATACATGGCGCTTTTTCTCTTGCCTGCTTAAATAAATCACGAACCCGGCTGGCACCCACACCCACAAACATTTCTACAAAATCACTTCCGCTGAGACTGAAGAAGGGCACTTGCGCCTCACCAGCTACGGCTTTTGCCAATAATGTTTTACCTGTACCGGGAGGGCCAACAAGCAACGCTCCTTTTGGAATTTTACCACCAAGATTTGTATATTTTTTGGGGTTCTTTAAAAAATCTACTATTTCCATCACTTCCACTTTCGCTTCATCCAGGCCGGCTACATCTGCAAAGGTTATGTTTACTTTTGTTCCTTTATCAAACAAAGTGGCTTTGGATTTTCCAATATTAAAAATACCACCAGGTCCGCCACCACTGCCTGCGCCACCACTCATCTTACGCATCAGCAGCATCCAGATGGCAACAAAGAGTAAGACCGGGAGTAGAAAACTAAATAGCGGGCCAGAAAAAAAATCTTTTTCTTTATCAGATTCAAAAGGGTCATCATTCATGGACGCAAAATAGGTAGGGTTTTCTTTAACAAATCCCAATATCTCCTCCCGAAAATGATCGCCAACTTCAAAGTAAAAATGCGGACCTTTCTCATTTATTTTACCGCCAATTCCTTTTTCAAGAACTCCTTCATATTGTTTGAGAAATTCATTTTTTAATGTAACACGTACAATTTTCTTATTTGTAATTTCAACATATTTATCTACCTGGTGCTTTATCAGCATTTGTTTAAACGCTCCTACATTGATCTTCTTTGTCTTTCCGCCAAATGGATTGTACATACCAAAGCCGAGCAATACGGCAAAAATGATAGCGTACACCCAGTAGATACTGAACTTGGGTCCTTTCTTATTATTATCCCCGGTGTTGCGGCTGGAATTAAATCCCGGAAATTTTTTTTCTTCTTTGTTTGGTTGTTCCTGTGACATGATTTTTTCTTTCCTCTTGCTGCTAATTAAAACCGTTTAATCGAAATATTGTTTATGTATAATTTTTTTTAACAAAGTTGTTTGTCAATCTTTATGCTCCAGCACGGTGCCATCGCTCCACATATCCTCCAGCTTATAAAATTTTCTTGTGTCGCTAAGCATTACATGCACCACCACATTTATATAATCAATAAGTACCCAGCTAAGATTTTGATATCCTTCGTGATGGTAAGGAGTTTCATCGCAGATTAATTTTACTTCGTGTTTTACATTATCCGCTATGGCTCTTACCTGTGGTTGGTTGGTTGCTTCGCAAACGATAAAAAAATCGGTAACCGCTTCATTCACCTTTCTCAAATCGAGTGAAACTATACTTTCACCCTTTTTTTCTTTGATAGCATTAATGATGGTTTTAAGAATCTTTGAGCTTTTCGTTAACCGGGGTAAGGTTTTCTTTTTGCGGTTAGTTAGCAATGTCAGTTGTTCCAATAATTATTGTTTATGATTTATAGTTTTTAGTTAATTGTTTTCAGGGTAATTAGTTCATGATTTGTTACCATAAACTATAAACCCACAAACGATAAACTCCTTTACTTTGCCAAAAATACTAAGTTAATTGCAACTACCAGTTTCCACTAATCCAATAGGTTCAAGTTTTATTGAGCTGCAGTCGGTTGACAGTACCAACAAATATGCCATGACTATGGCACATGAAGGACTGGCACAACATGGTGTTGCAATTTTTACCCATGAACAAACTGCAGGAAAAGGACAATGGGGTAAAAACTGGAGTTCAGAAAAAGGATCCAATATTGCTTTAAGTCTGGTACTAAAGCCAGATGGGCTTTCTTTATCAGAACAATTTAAACTGAGTGTATATGCCGCAGTTTCAGTTCATGAGTTTTTTTCTACTCTTGCCGGAGAGGAAACCAAAATAAAATGGCCCAATGATCTTTATTGGCGTGACAGGAAGGCAGGGGGAGTGTTGATTGAGAGTATAGTTGGGAGTTCTGAGTTGGGAGTCAGGAGTGAGAAGCCGGAAGTACGAAGTACGAAGTACGAAGACTGGAAATGGGCGGTAATTGGGATTGGAATAAATATTAATCAAACTTCTTTTCCTGAAGAATTACCAAACCCTGTTTCTTTGAAACAGATTACGGGAAAAATTTTTGAACCGGTTGAGTTGGCAAAACAACTTTGTGTCGTATTTGATAAAAATTTTCAATTATTAGTAACTGGAAAATTTGAACAACTCTTCAATCTTTACCAAAGTCATCTTTATAAAAAAGATGAAAAAGTAAAGTTGTCCGCCAGCAGGCGGACTCCTTCGGAGAAAAAAGGAAGCCGTGTGTTTGAAGTAACAATTAAAGGTGTTACTGAAACTGGTAAATTAGTAACTCAACATTCAATTGAAGAAAGATTTGAATTTGGAGAAGTAGAATGGATTTTATAATCCGTTCCGGCTCTATTTATTTTTCTTTTCCCTGAACAAAATAAAATTTCTTGAAATTGTAAACGCCCAGCGAAACTCGCCATCTCCCCAGGATGTAACGGTGCGCCGGATAAAGCGATTTTCGAGCAATTCAGTTGCATTGGTAAAATTCAGATGAAAGACATGGCCTTCAGTTAAAATTTCAAAACCAATTCCAAGAGGGTCATAAAATTTTATATTACCCTGTAAAGGATCTGCAAAAAAATCTTTGCTGCTTTGAGTACGGAACGGATGAAAATAATCTGCCAGGAAAACAATTTTTTTACTAAGTGGCAACCGGATTGCACCTCCAAGAGCAAATATGCCCTCATCATCCCCCGGTATTACATAATTGGTATGCAGATAAAGAGGATTTAGTTGAAAACTTACTTTGCCAAATTTTCTTGCAATCATCAGTTGCAGTACCTGGCTCATACGGTCGCCAAAATTTTCGAATGAATTTTCCCGATTGGGTAATGATGACCTTTTCTGTGATGATAAAACATTGTTTACAAACACTGTCATGGATACAGGATTTTTTGAATCGTTTTCTACCTGTTTTAAAAGCTGGTATTTGAAACCGAGCTCCCATTGATTTTGCACAGAGCCGCCACCTCTTGTTCTTGCCGTTATTAAATTTAGTTTATCACTCAGCCCGGTTTGAAAACCGATGCGTATATCGCTGGCATTATCCAGTCCATAGAAACGGTTGATGCCGCCAGCATCGCCAGCTACATCACCAAAAGCATGAGAAACATTAAACTCCATAATTCCTTTGCGCAGCACTTCCACTGATTTAGTATTGATTATTTTTTGTGAATAAAAAATTTTGGTGGCCGGAGCATTTTCTTTTTTAGGTGTATTAATTATCACTTGCTCATCCTGGGCAACAAGGCCTGTAAAAGCAAAAAATAAAATGCAAAGAAATAGTTGTCTCATATAATTGTTTTGGGTTGTAAATAAATCGGGAGATAGAAACAAGGGGTTGCTTTTGTTTCAGCTTAAAGTTATTATAAGCAGGACAAAGTGAAAGAAGTTTTTTTAGAATTAAAACTATACGATGCGTTGATGAATAGCCTTAGCCACCATTTCTGTAAGAGAGGCGACATGGAGTTTTTCGTAAATCTTTTTTATATGGCTGCGTACAGTTTCATAACTAATGTTTAGCTGGTCGGCAATCATTTTATAACTCAACCCGTTTACCATGCAGGCCAGCACTTCTTTTTCTCTTTTGGTTAAATGATAATCGGGTGCTGCTTCAGGATGTACATGCTCCGGTATCTGTTGCATTTTGGTAAGCACTTTGCGGGCAATGGATGGCGACATGGGCGACCCACCATATTGCAATTCTTTAATGGAGTCAATCAATTTTGTATTGAGAAAATTTTTTAAAATATAACCCGATGCACCGGCGCAGATAGAATCAAATACCCGGTCATCATCTTCAAAAACTGTTTGCATCAAAACCTGTATGTGTGGAAATTCTTTTTTGATGGATTTTACGGCTTCAATGCCACTCATACCGGGCATTTCAATATCCATCAGCACCACATCCGGCTTGCACTCATTAATATCATCAATGCAATTAATTACATGTGCATAGGAACCCACCACTTCAAAATCCTTTTCCATTTTCAGCAGCAGGCTAATACTTTCCCTGATGTTTTTGTTATCATCAAATATGGCGATGCGTAAACCCATTTTTACAAATTTGAGCTAATTTAATCTCTGAAAATATCCCCTAATCAGGGGATAGGGAAGCTAAGCCTTATCTCTGTTCCTTCACCTGAAATGCTATTGAGCTGCAAATTGCCCTTCATTTCCTTTGTCCGCATTTGCATATTACGGAGCCCGTTACCGGAAAGTGATGGTGAAGGCTCGTTCATTTCCTGTTCCACATTAAACCCTACTCCATCATCCTTCACAAGTAATTCAAAATGATTATTGCTTTGGGTTAACTCCACTTTCAATTCTGAGGCGCCGGAATATTTGATGGCATTGTTCACAGCTTCTTTAAATATTAAGTAAAAGTTTTTCCGCTTTTCCATTTCAAGTTGTACGGAATGTATTTCTTTATTATACTGAAAACTGAAATGAATATTGCGGGCAGCAACCAATGGCCTGGCAAATGACTCCATCCGCTGAATAATTTTTTCCATGTTATCATTCCCGGGATTGATGGCCCATACCGTATCATTCATTTCAGCAACCATATCGCTGGAAGCCATGCTTATTTTTTCCAGTACATCATTCAATTCC
>JANOJO010000356.1:0-2005 GCA_031418795.1 Bacteroidota bacterium
CCACAGCGGAGAAATAACTATAGCCGTAAACAAAAAAATTGCATCTCCACTTTTAAATGATGAATAACAATTTACGACTTGCCATTATAGGGTGCGGAGCATTATCAAGGATATTTTATTTGCCAGTTCTTAAAAAATCAACTATCTCAACGTCTGTACTGGTAGATCCTGATATAATTGGTGTAAGTGATCTTGCAAAAAATTACGATGTAAAAAAAACTTCGGCTTCTTTGGAGGAAATTATTGATGATATTGATGCTGCTATTGTTGCATCGCCCAATTTTTTACATGTACCACACGCAAAACTATTGCTGGAGAAAGGAAAGCATGTGTTGCTTGAAAAACCAATTGCATCAACGGAGAAGGAAGTAGTGGAGCTGATTATTTCAGGAAAACAATCAGGCGCCATTTTGCAGCCAGCTATGATGCGACGGTTCTGGAAATTAAATAAGGCAGTTAAAAAAATGCTGGAGGAGGAAGTATTGGGAAAATTACAAACTGTTTCGATGCTTGAAGGTGCTGTTTTAAACTGGCCGGTTCAATCAACAGCTATTTTCAATCCTCAACAATCCCTTGGCGGTGTTTTTATGGATACAGGTTCACATACACTGGATCTGCTTTGCTGGTGGGTGGGGGATAATAATTTTGAGTTAGAGTATGAAGATGACAATCAGGGGGGTGTTGATACTGACTGTAGTCTTGATGTTAGTTTTATAAATAAAAGTGTAAAAGCTAATGTGAAACTCAGTCGAATTAGAAATATGCCTAATGAATTTATTTTGACAGGTACAAAGGGATGGATAAAACTGAAACCCTATGCTAATATGTTTGAATCTTCCGGACGCGGAATTGATAATTATATTTATAGCCTGTATACAGGGGAAGAGCTGAAGCGGCAAAGATTCGAAGATCTGTTTTTTGAACAGGTACAAAGCTGGTTGTTATCAGCAGAAAAAGGTTCAACACCTGTAATCAGCGCTGAAAGCGTATTGCCATCTATTCGTATGTTAGAGCAGGGTTACAAACATCGCAGGCAATTGAATAATGCCTGGAATTAATCTGTAAATATGAAAAGAGTTTTAATAACCGGCGCCGGCGGATTTATTGGCGGGCGGCTTGTGGAAGTATTAAAAGAAACAATTAACCCGGAAATAAATATTCTGCTTCGTAACATTGCCAAAGCTGCAAGAGTATCCCGGTACCCACTTAATTATTTTAAGGGAAGTATCAGTAATGAAGAATCTCTTAAAATCTCTATGCAGGGATGTGATGCTGTTGTGCATTGTGCACATGATTTTTCAAACCCGGAAGCAAACCTGCTGGCAGCCGATTTAATAGCAAAAAATTGTTTGCAAAATGGGATAAATAAACTGGTTTATATATCCTCATTTGCTGTACACCGTACTGATTCAGGTGCAATTATCAATGAACAATCTGCTTTGAATGAACAGTGGGATTATGCTGTTAATAAAACAGCGATAGAAAAAAAATTAATTGGCTATTATCATCAATCAGGATTACCGGTTGTAATACTCAGGCCAACTATTGTTTATGGCCCTTTTTCAGCAGCCTGGACGATTAACACAGTAACACAAATGCTGGGGGGAAGAGTAGTAGTTCCCTTTGAAGGCGAACGAATTTGTAATGCTGTGTATATTGATGATGTTGTCAATGCCATTATTAAAGCATTGCAATCACCTGCTACCTGCGACGGAAAAACATTCATTGTTTCCGGGCCCGGTACCGTTACATGGAAGGGTTACTATACTTCATTTCTTCCTTATAGCGGACTAAGCGAACCGGTTTTTATGAACAAACAGGAATCGGAAGTTTGGTATACAAAACTTAATAGCGATAAGTCAATAGAAAAAAAACCATCTATTTTTAAAGATCCGATTTCTTATCTGAAAAAAACACCTGTTTACAGCTTGTACCATCGATTACTGAAAAACCCGGCTTTAAGAAAAAAACTTTTATCAGCAAAAGCAAATATTCCCCGCCCGTT